>JAJRQZ010000151.1 GCA_024279935.1 Bacteroidota bacterium | reverse complement strand
TGGAAAGATGATGCCACTCTGGAAAAATTATGCAATTATCTAAATGAGACTCAAACTAAATTCCCTGATGCAGACCTGACATTAGTCTATAAAATCTTAAAAATGGGGTCAACTTAAATCACAAGGAGTCAGTTGTTCTGAGTTTCTTGATTTTATCGGTATTGGTGGTTCCGGTGCGCAAATATACCTTACGTTCGTTACCATATTTCAAGCTAATGGAAGAATAAGGGCGCACATAAGTTTTAACCCAATATTTATTGTTGGAAGGGTTCTCCTTTAAGCGCTTAAGAACAAATTCTATATGCTTGCAAGTACCCAGCCCATTAATTTTAAAGTCAGGGCATGAACAAAAGTTGTCACCAAATTCATTACTGCGAATGGCGGTTTTATAGCTCTTGCCCGAAGAAGGGTTATATACTTTGAAATCGGAAAAAACAGGATGCTCGCCCATATTGGTGATATTGAAATTCTGTTTTTCCGAAAATTGGCGTCGTAAGGCAACCTGCCATTCCTCCAATGTCATATTTTCAGGTTTCCTGTAATACGGGACCTTTTTGGTTTTTTCTTTTGAGACCATAGACTTGCTCATTATTTACTATATGAATAACTATTATTGACAACTGTAACATGGTATCCGTCAAGCTGTGGGGAAACAAGCTTCAGAAGGAGTTTTGTTCTCGTCTTTGATGTGGTCGGAAATTCTAACACGTATAAACAATTTTAAAGAACTATCAATATATCAAACATTGCAAACATTTATTTGACGATTTTTTGATAATCCAGTTCGAGTAACAAAAATACTCAATATTCCGGTTTTGTCAAGGGCAAATGTAAAAAACCATACAACTGATGTTAAATTATTATTAAACGGCGGCTTGTTCATGATTCACGGTTGCTAATAGATAGCGAACGGCTTGATTACAAGACATAAAAACACTTAGCAACCGTCATATTTCAAATACTGGTTCGTAAGTTGTAAGCGCGAGCATCTCGAAGTTGATTCAAGATGGCCTGTGTGAAACACTAGCTCATAAACAAGCATTATTTGGTCAGTGCCTCCAAAGCATCCTCGATTTCGCCTGGAGTGGAGTTTATCTTCATGAAAGTCCCCATGGTAAGTCCCGGCCAATAAAGGGCTAAGCGGTACTTTCCCGCTAATGCAGTGGCTTCTTTTCCCTGCAGGATAATCTCATAGGGCATGTTCGCAACATGGTCTTCGCCTATAATAGGAAGAAAATGAGGTTCGCCCGTTTCCCCGTCGAGCAAGCCAACACCAAATACTGCAATTTCCTTGCCTTCGAAGACCTGCTCAAAAACCTTTACCGTATGTCCTTTTCCCGCATCAAGGTTTTTCCTGATAGTGGCCAGGCCTTCCTCAAAAGAGCCGAATTCGTTAAGCTCGTCGGGGTCGGTAAAATATGGCATCATCATCATATAATGGTATCCGGGCAATTTGTCTTTTTCTATTTCTCCGCCAAAGGCCTCCGCTATACCAAAGGAAGAAAACATGGCGACAAGCTTGTCCGACAGGTTTTTCAACTGCTCCCCCTGGCCTTTCAGCTGTTCTCCCCAATAGGCCATGAACATATATTCAGGATTTATAATGCTGATGGTGGTCATGCCATCCTTTTTAACAAGGCCAACTTTCATTATACTTGCCAAGGCTCCCCTGTCCTTGAACTGAAGGCTCAGGCTTTTCAGCTCGTCGTTCGTAAAACAAATCACATAAAGGTCGCTGCTTCTTGCCGGGGCATACTCGCCAAGAATCTCAAAGCCGTTGTCCACCATGGTGGCTTTCGTCATTTTTACTATTTCAGGAATTGCTTTATCGGAAACACCTACCGTATAATAAGGTGATAAAGATTGGGCCCTGGAGTTGTTGAGTGAAAACAAAACGGCTAAAACTAAAATAAACTTCTTCATATCTAATTATGTTTATATATAAATATTTGGTAAAAGTAAGAAAGCAGTTAATTAATTAACAGTAAAAAGAGAAATTTAGAGGGATTCAAAATAAGAAACAGGGATTTGTGATGAAAAGATGGAGTGGTAGAGCGAGGAAAACAAGGGGATGTCCTGTCCTGAACCGGTTCCGCACAAAACAGCTTTTATAGGGCCTTATCACACACAAAAACACAAATATTGCCGGATATACCTCAAGAGTTGAAAAAACAACCTAAATGATATTACCTTTGTCAAAGAAAAAAGAAAACTGTTATTTAATAAAGAGAAATATGAAAAGGAGAAATTTACTATTGATTTTGTTCTCGTTTACCCTTTTGGCTTTTAGCTTCAACTGGGTAATCGGCGACACAAAACCCAACGAACGGGAAAGGCGGTCTCAGCTCGACACGCGTATCGACAACAACAGATACTGGATCGACAAGGCGAAAGAGGGGCTTACCACGGTAAACCCTGATGTCAAGGTTCCTGCCGCAGTTTATACGGGTTCGGCCATCAAGGCCGCATCGGTTATCACCGACGATTCACCAGATGTGCCGGTAATAGACGTGGGCTCGTCAACGCAGAGCGAAAACTCTATCTTCGTCGATCCCAACACTAAGGAAACCGCCCTTAACTCCAACAACTCGACATCGGTTTCGGGGCCTCCGGTATATGGTGCGGATTACCTTTACACTTTCGACCTTGGCGAAACATGGGCCGGGTCGAAAAACGGCGCAGGCGGCAACAACGATGGCGACCCGGCAGCATGTATCGGGACCGACGGCCGCTGGTACGTAGGTATGATCTCGAGCGGCGGCCAGGCGGTTTCGCATTCCGATGACCAAGGGCAGTCGTGGACAAAAGTGCAGGTGGCGCCCAACCCTGGATCTATGGCCGACAAAAACCACCTCTGGATCGACGCAAAAGAAGGAAGCCCTTATGAAAACTATCTTTATGACGTTTGGACTGATTTCGGTGGTGGAAACGATAACCAGATAGTTATGAAACGTTCTACTGACAATGGCGAAACCTGGGGGGCGAAAATGAAGCTTAGCGGTGCCGTAAACGCAGGAAACCACAATCAGGGGGTAAACGTAAGAACAGGCCCCAACGGCGAGGTTTATGCAGCCTGGACAATCTATGACAACTGGCCTTCCGATGAAGATGCTATTGGCTTTGCCCGTTCATGCGACGGTGGCTTAACCTGGGACCCATCATTCCGGATTATCGACAACATAAGAGGTATCCGCAACAGCGGAGTGCCACAAAACATGAGGGTTAATTCGTTTCCCTGCATGGCTGTTGACGCCAGCGACGGTGCATATAGCGGCAACATTTACGTTATTTGGACCAATATAGGTGTTCCCGGCGTAAACACAGGCGGCGATACGGACGTTTATTTTATAAAATCGTCTGATGACGGAGACACATGGTCGGCTCCCATTAAAGTAAATCAGGACGAGGCCGGTCAAGGCAAGACTCACTACCTGCCATGGATTTGCGTGGACGCCTCAAACGGGACGATAAGCGTTATCTTTTATGATAACCGCAACGTCAGCGCAAATCAGGCGGAAACCTGGGTTGCCACCTCAAGCGATGCCGGCGACAGCTGGGAAGATTTTAAGGTGAGCGATGTTTCTTTCACCCCTAGCCCGATACCGGGAATGGCCTCGGGATATTTTGGCGATTATCTCGGCATTCATGCCGTTGACGGGAAAGTTTATCCAACATGGACCGACAACCGCTCAGGCCACGCAATGACCTATGTTTCCGTATTTGAAACCATCCAGATAACCGCTCCCTTTAATTTACAAACCGCCATTGACCAGGAAACAGGCGTGGTTACGTTGAACTGGGACTATACCGAGGGGGCCGGATTTCAGAATTTCCGGGTTTACCGCGACGACAATTTAATTGCCGAACCAACTGATATGACCTATGCTGAAACATTGCTGAATTACGGATATTACGATTATAAAGTAACTGCTTATTATGGTGGCGACAACGAATCAACAGGGCCTGACAAAGTCGTCCAGTACGGTTCGTCGGCAATAGAGGTCGTGCCGGGGGAATATGTTGCCAATGTCTATCTTAACGGTACGCAAAGCCAGGATATGACAATTAAAAACAACGGGGTACTGGATCTCGAGTTCTCATTGTCGCCTTTCTTCCCAAATTTGAACGCAGAGGGATTAGCACCCGCGTCAGGTGGCGGGGACGAATTTATCAGCAGGGTTGAATTCGCCAATGTCGTCAATCGCTCGGCTTTTGATTCATATTCGCATTATACACATAACCCGGCAATTGTAAAAAGCAATAATTCATATCAACTGAAAGTTTATACGTCCAATGCTTATGCTGAAGATGTTTGCTATGCCTGGCTTGATAGCGATGGAAACGGCAAGTTCGACGAAAACCCCGTAATCCTTGAGTCCAATGACGGGAACTCATCCTTCTTTGGAATCATCAATATCAACAAAGGTGATGTACAGGGCATTACAACTATGAGGATTCGCCTTTCGGCAGACAAGAACATGAATGCCGATGACGATACCAAATACGGGGAAACGGAAGACTATTCGTTATTGATCGCTGATTGGCTGAGCCTTGTTCCCGACGAGGGAGTTGTTGCTACCGGCGATTCTATGATTGTTGCGCTCAACTTCGATGCAACGGATCTGGAACAAGGAGTTTATACAGATATGGTCAAACTTAGGACCAACGATCTGGCGAATCCGTTTTATAGCATACCGGTTACCATGAATGTTACCGATCTGCAGATTGTTGCCTCGGCAGAGCCTACCAACGTATGCCTGGGCGAAGAAACAACGCTTACGGTAACACCTGACGGGGGAAGCGGAAATTATGTTTATAGCTGGACATCAATACCTGAAGGGTTTACTTCCGATCTTCAGACGGTAACGGCAGTGCCTGAGGTAAACACTTCCTATATAATTGCCGTTAACGACGGTATTATAACAATGGTGGATACGGTTGAAATAACTGTTAGCGAGCTGCCGGTGGTCAGCCTTGGCGATGATTTGATATTATGCGACGAGAGCGAATATGTTCTTGATGCCGGTAACGAGGGTGCTTCTTATATGTGGTCAACAGGAGAAGACACACAAACAATTGTTGCAACAGGTAGCGGCATTATCGAGTTTTGGGTTGACGTAACCAACAGCTCGGGATGTACAACAAGAGGCGATATCCAAATCAACTTTGCTTCCCTGCCCGTAGTTGACCTAGGTGTTGACACAACACTTTGCGGAAGCAGCAATATCACCCTTGATGCCGGTAACGAAGGTTCTACATATCTTTGGTCAACAGGTGAAGAAACACAAATCATTACCGTTGACACAACAGCTAGCGGTTATGGCGTTCAAAATATCAGCGTTGTTGTTACTTCCGAATTCGGCTGCCCGGCAGATGACGTAATTCAAGTCGAATTCCTCGACTGTACAGGTATCAACGAAAACCTGGCAAAGGTTGATATAAGTATCTATCCTAACCCTTCGAATGGTACATTAAACATGAACATACAAAGTGTCGCCAGGGAAAAAGTCAACATTAAAATCACGGATGTTACCGGAAGAGTAGTATTTCAGGAGGATGACGTCGTTGTTAACAATAGCATTAAAAAACAGATAAGCTTAAATAATGTTTCCAATGGCATTTATACCATATTTGTTAGTGGAAGCAATTATGTCTTAGATAAGAAAATCATTATCCGTAAATAAGGGTTTTTGTCAAATTACAGAAGGGGTTATGTTTTATGTAACCCCTTTTTTTGTGAATGGTTATATGCAATTTTAGATATTTTGCACAGAAAACATCCGAACAAACAAAAGTTGCAGCACAGCGCAATGTTTGTAGCAAGATACACCAAGCCGGCATCGAGCTGCAGCGCACCGTTCTATTAAATTCCCGAACGATCCGAAGAGCAATGTTTAAGAGGGCGGTGCGCTGCAGCTCAGGCACATGCTGTGCGGGCTGTTCTACAAAGAGGGCGGCGCCCAGTACCTTTCCCTGCCGTTGACTAAACAAAATACCGTTTTCGACAAACGATTTCCGTAATTGACTGTAACACAACCATAAATACCGAATCAACAAGTTGCGGGCACCTAATATTTATAATATAAACGAATCTCAAATTTCGGATAAACGGAAAACAATTAAGGGATTATTATAAAGAATCATGACAAAACCGCATTCCACGGAATCATCATCGCAATAATTATCAGTGCAATGCTAAAATAAACAACGATAGACCTGTTCTTTTTAAAGGATGTCGGTTTCCGCTTGGCGAAAAATAAGCCCATAGCCATTCAACCCGTTGCAACCAGCATTAGCAATGGGTGCTCCATACCATAAAAGCGTAGCGTCCCCGATTTCATAAAGCCCGATTCATAATGAACCTTAGGGCTTAAAAACAGCAATGCAGCACCCATGACAAATTGCAGATAAACCATCCATTTGGTGGTTTGAAAAATAACCTTGGAAAAAGGCGTTGGGGTTTCTTGTTTTTTAAACATGGCTATAAGGCTAACAATCACGCTAATAAGCAGCATAACTATTATAAGCCACATCAGGCCTGAATGAGAATGTTGAATTATGTTGTACATATTTTTTCTTTTTAATTAGTGCCGCAAAATACAAATTATAAATTATAAATCAGGCCTGGATGTTTCGATAATATTATCACCCTATTAAAAATTGCTAATTAATCCTAACTGATACCTAGATCAATCATTATTACTTAATTTTGCTTCAAATTAATAAATAATGCAATATCCAACTGATTATTTCAAGCACAATCTTAACGAATATACAGATCGGAACAAGCTTATAAAAAACAAGATTCGCTCAACATCAATTTTAAGAATCATCGTTTTCGCCACAACAATCCTTGCCGTATATCTCACGACACACATCAATACCTTAAGTGTTCTAATCTGTTTTTTTGTCGGTGTGGCTTTATTTATCATCCTGGTTAACAGGCATTTAAATCTATATAAACAAAAAAGGTGGGTCGAAATGTTAATTAAGGTCAACGAAGAAGAAATCAGTATTTTGAAAATGGAGGCCAAGGTCGAAAATTCCGGTATTGAATTTATTGACGATAATCATCCTTTTGCAACTGATTTGGATGTTTTTGGCAAGAAATCAGTTTTTCGCTTATTAAACCGCACTTCCACTTTAAGTGGGAAAAACAAGCTTGCCGCGACACTAAAGAACCCGGTCAAAGATGAAAAACTTATAGCAGGCAGGCAGGAGGCTGTTGCCGAGCTGAAAGGAAAAAACCTTTGGCGGCAGCATTTTCAGGCAAAAGGAAAACTTAATGCTGAAAGTCCGGGTGATCTTGACGGGCTGATGGACTGGGCACAACAAAAAACATCGGGTTTAAACACTTTACTTTATAGAAGTATGCTTATTGTTAACCCTTTTGTTGGAATTATAACTATTGGGCTAATCAGCCTGGGAATCATCAGTTCTTCTTTTTTTCTTCTTTTCTTGTTGATGCCACTATTACTGCTCGGGCCTAAGTTGGCCGACATCAACAAAAAGTATGCTCTTATGAGCAGGAAAACAAAATTGCTCGAAAAATACTCATCGCTCTTTAAAATAATTGAAAACGAAAGTTTTGATAGTCAACTGCTATCGGAAATCAAAAACGTTCTCAGTAGTTCCGAGCATTCTGCCGATAGCGAAATAAAGCATTTATCCAAAATAATGTCTTCTTTCGATTATCGCTTAAACATGATAATGGGCTTGCTGCTGAATGTTTTTTTCCTGTGGGATGTCAGGCAGCTGATACGTCTCGACAAATGGAAAAACCAAAATTCGGCCAAGTTAAAGTCGTGGTTCGATAACTTGGCCCTTATCGATGAATTAAACAGTTTCGCAGGTTTCAATTATGCATTCCAATTAACTACTATTCCAACAATTTCGGGAAGTTTCATTGTGATGGCACAAAATGCCAGACATCCGTTTTTGCTTGGAAACAAGAATATAGGCAATCCGATAGACATAAGCGGCTGGCGACAGTTCAACCTAATTACGGGAGCCAACATGGCCGGAAAAAGTACATATTTGCGTACTGTGGGCGTCAATCTTCTGCTTGCCATGACCGGTTCGGCGGTATTAGCCGATAGTTTTGCCTTTAAGCCTGTTGAAATTATCACAGGAATAAAAACCTCTGATTCGCTTCAGGACGGCGAATCATATTTCTTTGCCGAGCTTAAGCGACTCAAGCAAATCATCAGCAGGCTCGAAAATGGCGAAAAACTTTTCATTATCCTCGATGAGATCTTGCGCGGGACAAATTCAGCCGACAAGCAAAAAGGATCTTTGGGATTGATAAAACAGCTTCTTCACCTGAACGCCTCGGGGATAATTGCCACCCACGACCTGGAGCTGGGCAAGCTAGTCATGGAATTTCCGGAAAATATCACCAACAAACGTTTCGAGGTTGAAATAACCAATAACGAACTTGTGTTCGACTATAAAATCAAAGATGGCGTTTCCCAAAACCTGAACGCCACTTTTTTAATGAAGAAAATGGGGATAACACCCGACAATTAATTTTTGTACCGACCCTAAAATAAACTCATTTTTATTTTATCCCCCAAACAGGGCAAAAAAAAGAATCCATATAAACAAAAAAATAACAAAATAATAACTTGTCCTTATAAAATAATATATACTTTTGTGAATTATTTAACAAAAAAAGGGTCGATAATGGAACTATCTCATATTGAACATATTGGCATTGCGGTACAGAACCTTGAACAGGCTATTAGTTACTACGAGGACGTACTTGGCCTCAAATGTTACGCCGTTGAGGAAGTAAAGGATCAAAAAGTAAAAACAGCCTTTTTTAAGATAGGCATGACCAAGCTTGAATTATTGGAGAGCACCGATCCAAAAGGAGCGGTTGCCAAGTTTATCGAAAAAAGAGGCGAGGGCGTCCACCATATAGCTTTTGCAACTGTCAATGGCGTTCAAAACTCGCTCGACGAAGCC
Source organism: Bacteroidota bacterium (assembly GCA_024279935.1). Lineage (GTDB taxonomy): Bacteria > Bacteroidota > Bacteroidia > Bacteroidales > F082 > BM524. The sequence continues at coordinate 26,976 of JAJRQZ010000151.1, read as the reverse complement.
GAAGAAAAAGGCCTTCGCTTAATCGACAAAAAACCACGTAAGGGGGCTGAAGGTTTGAACATCGCATTCTTGCACCCCAAGTCAACCTTTGGTGTCCTCACGGAATTATGTGAAAACCCAAACGACAAATAAGATATTTTATCATTATCAAGACAGCTTAACGATAAATCTTAATCAAAACAGTTTATCAAATCCCGAATCTTATTAAACAAGAACATTTCACTTACATCACGTAAAGTAAAAACATATTATAATGACCATTGAAGATAACATACAAAAGCTTCTTAACAAGAGGGAGGAAGCTTATTCGGCAGGGGGCGAAAAGCGCATCGAATCGCAGAAGGCAAAGGGGAAATATACTGCCCGCGAGCGCATCCACCTGCTGCTGGACGAAGGCAGCTTTGAAGAATACGATATGTTCGCAACTCACCACTCGAATGAGTTCGGGCTCGACAAGCAACAGTTTTTGACCGATGGGGTAATCACAGGGCATGGAACCATCGACGGGAGGATCGTTTATGTTTTCTCACAGGATTTTACTATACTTGGCGGCTCTCTATCAGAGAGTTACGCAAAAAAAATCTGTAAGATAATGGATCAGGCACTTAAGGTCGGCGCCCCTGTTATCGGCATCAACGACAGTGGCGGGGCACGTATCCAGGAAGGGGTAAAAAGCCTGGCCGGCTATGCCGAGATTTTCCAGCGCAACATAATGGCCTCGGGCGTTATCCCCCAGTTATCGGCCATTTTAGGGCCTTGTGCCGGAGGTGCTGTTTATTCGCCTGCCCTAACCGACTTTATCCTCATGAACAAGGAAAACGCCTATATGTTCGTTACCGGCCCCAAGGTTGCCAAAACCGTTACCGGTGAGGATATTACCACCGAAGACCTGGGCGGGGCCGATGTCCACGGCAAAAAATCTGGAGTGGCGCATTTTATCAGCGAGGACGAGGAAGAAGGCTTCCTCATCCTCAGAAAACTTCTTTCCGTCCTCCCGCAAAACAACATGGAAGATCCCATAACAACCGACTGCGACGACCCGATAGACAGGAAAGAAGACCTGCTGAACGAAATTATCCCCGACACAAATACCAAGCCCTATAACGTAAAAGACGTTATTTACGCCATAGTTGACTATTCCGAGTTTTTGGAAGTCCAGCGGAATTATGCCGCAAACATAGTATGCGGTTTTGCCAAGTTCAACGGCATGCCCGTAGGCATGGTCGCCAACCAGCCAAATTTCCTTGCAGGGGTCTTGGACATAAACGCCTCGCGCAAAGCAGCCCGGTTTGTCCGGTTTTGCGATGGCTTCAACATACCCATCATTACACTTGTGGATGTTCCCGGCTTCCTTCCGGGAAGCGCCCAGGAATACGGAGGAATAATCCTTCATGGTGCAAAACTGTTGTTTGCCTATGGCGAAGCCACCGTCCCGAAAATAACCATCACCCTGCGTAAATCTTATGGCGGCGCCCATGATGTAATGGGCTCGAAACAGCTTCGCGGCGACATAAACTATGCGTGGCCCTCGGCGGAAATTGCTGTTATGGGCCCTGAGGGCGCCGTCGAGATACTGGAAGGCAAAAACCTGAAGTCCATAGAAAGCCCGGAGGAAAAGGAAAAATACATACTTGAAAAGGAAACTGCTTATCGCGATAAATTCGCAAACCCTTTTGAAGCGGCAAGCTACGGTTTTATCGACGATGTCATCGAACCAAGAAACACCCGTTTCAGGATTATCCGCGCGTTAAAAGTGTTGGCCACCAAAAAGGATGTCAACCCTCTAAAAAAGCACTCGAACATACCTCTTTAAAATATTGAACATGACTTTATTATTCGAAATACCCGACTTTCTGGAACAAGGGATAACGATTGCGATTACAGGATATGTGATCGTTTTTGCCGCACTGGTGGTTTTGTTTTACGTTTTCACAGCAGTATCAAAAATCCTCCTCGCCCGGACAAAAAGGCATTTGGCCAAAGAAGGAAGGCTAGACCAGATAAAGGAGGACGAAATCCAAATCACAGGGGAAGTGTCCGCAGCCATTGCAATGGCCCTTTATCTGCATACCCTGTTGCATGATGAGGAAAGCGGAAAAATCACTATTAAAAAAATATCGAAGACATATACTCCATGGAGCTCGAAAATCTATGGGATGAGAAATTTCAACAGATAAGAAATGCATAAATTCAAATTTAACATAAGAGGCAACGAATACGAAGTTGACGTCAAGAAACTTGAGGGCAACATTGCCAGGATTGAAGTCAACGGAACTTGTTATCAGGTTGAGCTCAAGAAAGAAACAGTAGTATCAAAGACGCCTATCTTGAAGCGTCCGGCCATCAAGCATGCAGCGGGATCCGACAAAATAAAAAAAGTTGACGAAGGCCTGTTTAAGGTAAAAGCACCTCTGCCGGGCAATATTTTGCAATTGTATGTGAAAGAAGGCGATGAAATTAAAAAAGGCGACAAGCTATTGCAATACGAGGCAATGAAAATGGAAAACGACCTGATGTCGGAAAAAGACGGCGTTATTTCCAAAATAAATGTAGCCATATCCGATGCCGTGCTGCAGGATGACGAACTAATGCTTATTGAACTTAAATGATAATAAAATGTTTGGTTTAAAAAAAGCACTTACGGTTTTTGGGATAATCGCCGTCCTTGCGTTTATGAATATCGTCATCGTTCAAGACGGATATTCCAAATCTGCCGATGGGATGAACATTACCGAAAACCATGCTAAATCCATCGATAAGGAATCTCCCATGGACGGGCTAGCCAAATTTATAAGCTATACCGGGTTTAGAAATGCCCGGGGCGGAAACATTATAATGATTGCGGTAGGCCTGTTTTTTATTTTTCTTGCGATAAAATACGACTATGAACCCCTTTTGCTCATACCGATAGGGACAGGAATAATAATAGGCAACATCCCTTTTTTCCAGGACGGCGGAATAAACCTTCAGCTTGGTATATATCAGGATGGCAGCGTGCTGAATTATCTATACTACGGAGTAACTAAAGGCATTTATCCGCCCCTTATTTTCCTTGGTATCGGCGCCATGACCGACTTCTCGTCATTAATTTCCAACCCTAAGCTAATGCTCCTCGGGGCTGCTGCCCAGGTTGGCATATTCCTTACTTTTTTGGGCGCTTTGTTTTTGGGCTTCAATATGCCCGAGGCCGGGGCAATCGGGATTATCGGCGGTGCCGACGGGCCAACGGCAATTTTCCTTTCCTCAAAACTTGCAAACGGGGGACTGATAAATGGTTTGCAGACAAGAAACCTCATTGGGCCTATCGCCATTGCGGCATATTCTTATATGGCCCTTGTACCTGTAATCCAGCCTCCGATAATGCGTTTGTTAACGAGCAAGAAGGAGAGGGTGATTCGCATGAAACCACCCCGCGCCGTCAGCAAGCTTGAAAAAATAATTTTCCCGATAGTCGCATTGATACTAACAACTTTTATCAGCCCCGGGGCATTGCCCTTGCTGGGAATGTTGTTTTTCGGGAATATCCTGAAAGAAAGCGGGGTAACCAAGCGCCTGGCCGATACCGCCAGGAATTCCCTCATAGACATAGTTACCATATTGCTGGGATTAACAGTGGGAGCCTCAACACAGGCCGACGTCTTCCTCACCTCGCAAAGTATTTTGATATTTGTTTTGGGCGCATTGTCCTTTATCGTGGCCACTGCCGGAGGAGTGCTGTTCGCAAAGGTCATGAACGTCTTCCTTAAAGAAGGGAAGAAAATAAACCCGCTGGTCGGCGCCGCAGGGGTTTCGGCAGTGCCCGACAGCGCCAGGGTTGTCCAGACCGAAGGTTTAAAATACGACCCCTCCAACCACCTCCTCATGCACGCCATGGCGCCAAACGTTGCCGGGGTTATCGGCTCGGCAGTGGCAGCAGGTATCATGATGAGCTTTTTGATGTAACATTTGAATTCAGCATTGATACAAAAGCAGGTTTGTCCTTAAGGCTTGCTTTTTTTGTTTAAGGAGTAAGGGTTAAACGTTCTTAAACTGTCTTATAATTGATTGCAAAATAATTAATTATGAAACATCCCCTTTTAAAATGGTTAAATATCCTTTTTTTCTTAAATCCTTATATTATTTTTTCACAAAACACATTTTAAAAAGGATATGGCACCCTCGAAGATGATGTTGGATATTCAGTTGTTGAGACATCCGATAATGGATATTTTATTTCGGGGTTTACAACAAACTATTATTACGGGAATCCCGAAATATATACGATAAAAACCAATGCATCAGGTGATGTTGAATGGACACACTCCGGTAATCATCCAAATCTTTGGAACAGAGCGTATAAAGGTATTCAAAGTTTTGACGGAGGCTATATTACATGTTCTAACATTGTTGAATTACCAAGTTATAATTATAGGTGTATTTTAACTAAATTTAGTAGTAATGGAATTCTGGAATGGGAAAAATATTACGGAATGAACGTTTTTAGCATTCAAAAAGCCTTGATACAAACAGTTGATTCGGGATTTATTACTTGTGGCTACGGATTTTACTCCTATAGTAATTATATAGCATCTATTTATAAATTGGATAAATCTGGAGATGTTACATGGTCAAAAGAATATACCGAAACAGGAGCTACGACTACATTTAACGATATTACTGATTCATACTATAATGGTTTTACGTTATGTGGAACGGTCGGATGTGATGGTAGTTGTAACACAGGTTGGTGATGAAGATTGACACTTTGGGGAATAAAGAATGGGAAACAAAAATTTCGGCTGATGACGGCAATATTACGTTTTATTCCATTACAAAAGCAAATGATAGTGCTTACATTGTCTGTGGGAAAAAATGGTCGGGTTCAATTTTCCCTTTCTGGGAGTCAGACATTTTCATTGTAAAAATAGATATAAATGGGAATAAACTATGGGAAATAACTTATGGAGAGGATGATATTGAAGAATATGCTGCGGAAGTGGATATTGCGGACGATGGAAATTACATAATTACAGGCTCTAACGGTAGTCAGACATTATTGATTAAAGTAAGTGAACAGGGCGATATTCTATGGGATCAAGTTTTCGATATTGGAACCGGAGGAACATCATTATGTACAACAAGCGACAATGGTTATGCAATTTGTGGTGGATCTCTAAAATTTGGGTATGGTTTATTAGATGTTTATTTGCTAAAGACCAATGCTGATGGAATTATGACTTCCACCAACAATGGCAACATTGCTGTTTCTGATATCAAATTATATCCAAATCCCACTAATAGTAATTGTATAATAGAATCAAAAGATAAGATTGAAAACATTTCGGTTTACAACTTAAACGGCAAATTACTTCAACATATTTCCCCCCCTAGCTAGTTATGTAAATTTAAATACTTTGAAATTTGAATCAAGAATTTATGTTTTGAAAATAGAAACTGCTAATATCGTGGAGGTTAGGCGGCTTGTTGTTAATCATTAATAATCTTAGGCATGAACAAAATAACAAAATTACTCGTAATACTATTATTATTTCAATTAATAAGCAGTTTATTTATTGAAGCCTACTCACAGGAATGGATGAAACAATGTTCTTCTCCCGGAAATGATGTGTATTTTAATTTATGGGATGTGGACAATAATAATTATATGTATTGTTCGTCAAAATATAATATGTCCATATTTATTGACGATACTGCTTTTCAACATGATTATCCAACTTATGACAATATTGCTATCTCGATATTTAATAATGATGGAATTTTAGATAGAGTTACTAATATAGAACCTATACCTACCGGTGAATTATGGGATCATTTTCTTGGAGCTGACAGTATGGGCAATTATTATGTAAGTGGTGATTTTGTACAAAGAGTTTTTATAAACGGTAACCCAATCGATCATGGTAATTTTCCGGTACTTACTTTTGATATCTTTCTGGCTAAACTAGACAGCGAAAACAATTTAATATGGACAAAAACCATTGCTGGTAATCATCATGATAAAATATCAGGCTTCGTTGTACAGCAAGATGGTTCGTTAACGATGGTTGTAAAACATGAAGGAGCAAGCACCGTCATCTATTTAGATCAGGATACTGTTGAATATTCTAACGCTGGCCATGCAATACTTAAAACAAACACTGATGGTGAAATAGAGTGGCGAAAAGATATTAAAACCGGAGATTTTTTCTATGTTTATAATAGCTTTGAATTAAATAATGGGAATATTTTTATTAACGGAAAAACCTCAGGCAATTTTGAATTTGACGGAAAAGTAATTGAATATGGAGCTAATGTGAATTATAATTCAAAAAATTTCGTTCTGGAACTGGATATGGATGGGAATTTGGAAAACGGAATGATTATTCCAACAAACATGTATTTCAGCAACTTAATTAAAGGGCCTGACGACGATTTGTTCTTCTCTACTTTTCTGTATTCTGGTGAAAACTACATTGGAAAAGATACTATTTATGAATCAGAAGATACTACACTTAGTATAATTGGAAGAATGTCAAAAACATTTGTGCCTGCTTGGTATAAAATAGTTAAAAAGGGAGGCCCTGGTTGTCCATATTTTGGAATAACCAGTAATAAGGATAGTTTGTTTGGGGTAATACCTTGTTTCTATAAATTCATTCTCGATGGCCAACTTTTCGAATTTGGGATGCCTCAGAAAATACTTTTAATGTCCTTTGATCATGATGGCAATTGGGATTATACCCGAATGTTTCGGTCCCTGTCGGAAACTGGCTTTACGGGCCTTAAACTAAATAAATGTAACGATTTAATAATGGCTGGTTATTTCAGAGGTCAAACATGGTTCGCCAACGATACGCTTACTTCAGACTCCATAAGTTTCAGAGACGGCTTTTTAACAAAACTAAACAGGTGGGGAAGCCTTGATTTTGATATTGGTAGCGATACTACTTTAGCCCTAAGTGATATGGTTTATTTTGAAGCTCCCGGTGTTTACAATTCCTACTTATGGTCAACTGGCGATACTACAAGAAACATTACGATTGATTGTAAAAAATTGGGAGTTGGGAGTCATTCTATCTGGTGTGATGTTAATCGTATAAATAATTGCTATTTAAGCGATACTTTGATTTTGGAAATTTACGACAATACAGGAATTCCAGAGACAAAGGATAAAAATTTTTCTATTTCCCCCAATCCCGCCCAAAACAAAATCACAATATCCACAAACAAACATACGACTATCAACCAACTAAACATTTACAGCCAAGTTGGGCAAAAAGTGCTACAATTGGAAAACCCGCCTGCAACAATTGATATTTCAAGCATTGATAAGGGTTTGTTTATTGTTGAGATTATTTTGGGAGGGGGGAGGTTTAGGACCAAATTGATTAAGAACTAAATAGTGAAAAGACCACAAATGAAGATAAATCCCCTAGTTGGTGTTGCAGGGGTTATCGGCTCGGCAGTGGCAGCAGGTATCATGATGAGCTTTTTGATGTAGCAGAAAATTAGGTAGATATATTTAAATGTTTTTTGAAATAACCTTATTTAACTGACTGGTAAGATAAAAAGGCAAATTAATCAGTTTGAATTGTTTACCTTTTATTGTATTGGCATCTTCAACAGAAAACTTACCGGAGTATATTCTTATGGCGAAGTTATGGGGAGACTCATCAACAAACCTGAAAAGCGACCTCAATCTTCCGGTTGCGCCTGCTTTTACTTCAATAGGAAGTAACAAATCTTCGTAAATGTGCACAAAATCAACTTCTGCCTGTGATGTTTTAGTTTTGGGCACCCAGAAATTTAATTTAGCTATCGGAGAGTCATTTAGTGCCAATAATTGCTGAGCAGTTATTTGTTCTGCAATAAGCCCTGTTTGATTGTCATCAATATTGTCGGAAAGAAATAATTGCTTTTGTAAACTGCTCACATGGTTTACTAAACCCGTATCAAAAAGAAATAACTTAGGCGACATTCTTAGTTTTTCTTCAATCGGAAGTCTTGTTTTTGTACAGGGATTTACCAAAGACAATAAAAGTGTTTTTTCCAACAATCGTAATGCTTCTGAAATTTCCCGTGAACCGTAATTTGTATGGCCAAACTTTTCGAAAGTTATTCTTTTTGAAGCATGCTTAAATGATAATTGCAGTACTGACTTTATAATTAAGGCTTGTTTATTGTTTTTCGCGTATTTTTCAATGTCGTCAAAATATGAAATTAACATATTTTCAAAAACTTTCTTAAGTTGGTTGAAGTCATTATACTTAATATAATTGGAAATTATTTCAGGAAGGCCACCAATAATTGTGTATGTTTTAAATAAATCGTTTAATTTACTATGGGCATAATCCGGTATGTCATTTGATTTTATTATTTCAATTGCATTATTTTCATTTTTGGCTATCAGAAATTCCTCAAATGTAAATGGTCTTATTGCCAGATATTCAACCCTGCCAACTGGGAATGTAAAATTTCGGTCTATTAGTGACTCGAGTAATGAACCGGCTGCTATTACCCAAATATCAATAATTTCTTCATAAAAATATCGCAGAGAATTAACTGCATTTACATTATTTTGAATTTCATCAATAAACAAAAGAGTTCTTTTCCTTTGTTTGCTGGCATTTTTTATAAAAAATATTGCATCTATTAATTTATGTATGTTATTTGAGTCATCAAACAAGTTGTTATCCTCTTTTTTTTCAAGGTTTAAATTGATAAACTGGTCGAATTGTTTTGCAAACATCTTTACTAAAGTAGTCTTACCTGTTTGCCTTGCACCCCTTAAAATTAAAGGCTTCCTGCCCTCTTTGTCCGACCAGAGTTCTAAATCTTTTAAATATTTTCTATAAAACATGGTGATATTCAATGTATTGTTATGCAAAAGTAACATGTTCTGTCATAAAGTCCAACATAATTTGATACATATTTGTCATAAAGTCCAACATAATTAGGCAATATTTTGTCATAAAGTATAACATATGCGGATAAAATATTATTACATGCATTAAAAACTCACTTGTTTTCCTTATTATGCAATTTATTATCGTAGGCTTTTATTATTTTTGCATTAAACTAAAATTATGTTAATAATAGGAATTGCAGGAGGCAGCGGCTCGGGAAAAACCACTGTCGTAAATAAAATCGTAGAGGCCTTGCCCGACAAGGTGGTAACCGTTATCCCCCAGGACGCATATTATTACGACAACGGGCATCTGAGCAAGGAGGAAAAACTAAAGATAAACTTTGACCACCCGAACTCCATTGAATGGGAATTGCTGATAAAGCACCTGGATATGCTTAAAAAAGGGGAGCCCATCGAAAAGCCCAACTATAATTATGTCAGCTGCGCCCGTATGGACAATTACGATATCGTTAAGCCGAACAAGGTAATTATAGTTGAAGGGATACTTGTTCTCACGAACGACCTCCTCCGAGAGCACCTGGACATTAAACTGTTCGTTTCTACCGATAGCGACGACCGCTTGATGCGCATAATTCAAAGGGACACCATTTCGCGCGGCCGCTCAATCGACGGCGTTCTGACGCATTACAGCAAATATGTAAAACTTATGCACGAGCAGTTCATCGAACCCACAAAACGATTTGCCGATGTTATAATCCCTCAAGGAGGCAAAAACAGGGTTGCAATAGAAATGGTGGTGTCGCGAATAAAAATGCAATTGCCTTAGCCAACGATGAACAACAACATTAAAAACCCCTGCATACATGTTTGTACCAAAGACGAGAACGGAATCTGCCTGGGGTGTTTCAGAAGCATAGAAGAAATACGGCTTTGGTATAATTCCTCCGATGACGAAAAACTGCAAACAATAGCAAAAGCCGACAACAGACGTGGCGAATTCGATAAAAAACTTCCGTATATATGATTTTATCGTATCTTTACTCTACGAAAAAGCAAATTTACTCTACGAAATTACAAGCATTTTAACTGTATTGTTTCTTTTTATAACTATAAATTATTCTATAACAGATACTTAAACTATTTGGTCTGAGAATTGTTAACAGGAAGTTTCATTAAAATCAATATTATGATCCTCTTTATTGTCGCTGTTTATCTTATAGTTACTTTCCTGCTTACGGTTATAGGCATCGAAAAGCAAAGCGAAGGATTAAAAATCTTCATAATTAGTTTTCTGTTAACCCCTCTGGCAGGCTTGATCTTTATGCTTAGGCAAAGAAGGGTGGCTTCCAGGATAAGCTATTATTATTGCAATGAATGCGATTATATTTTCCCCGTTAAAATGTCGCATTGCCCAATTTGCGCCGAACAGCATAAAAAAATCAGGCTAACAAAATATGTTAGCCCCAACGATGTAACAAAAAACATAAAAAACTTAAGGTTGGCATAAGCAAAAAAGAGCCGTCTCGCAAAAGGCAAGGCGGCTCTTTTTTTGATCGCTATTCCATTAACTTCCTTTCGGCCTTCTCGATAAAGTGGTCTAGTACCAGGCCCAACCCCCCAAACAAGAATATCATCGAAAAATAAGCGGCCTCTTCGTTCATTAAGTTAATATTGTATAAAATACTGCCTAGCAATACGCCAACGGCCACACCTATGCACAAAAGGCCGATTTTCAACGCTAAAAACGACTGGTTTTTTTGAGGGCTCATAAAAAAGGATGCGTCAACACCTTTTTCCAGCAATGCCATCCTTTCTTTTTTCCTGACAAACAAATGGATAACCGCATACGTAAAACCAAATATTATTCCTGTGATGAAAATAGGTTCTAATTCCATGATTTAATTTTTTATGTTTATAATTTTGACTTTTTGACGCAACATTTTGGGGAAGGTTACAAATTCTGAAAAATTTATTACCTTTGGCATCTATTATTCTGAATTATTTAATATGTGCAGTATTCTTACAGTTACACGAAAAATGACTTATCGCACAATTAAGAAACGCGATAGTTTTGCATAATTCCTTGGCCTTCATCCCTGAAGGCGGTTTATAACTTTAATTTTCATAAACTTTAATTTATACACAATGGAATTGCCATTTGCGGAATCATATAAAATAAAAATGGTGGAGTCGATCAAGAAAAGCACCCGCCAGAATAGAATAAAATGGATAGAAGAAGCCGATTATAACCTCTTTAACATAAAGAGCAACCAGGTGTTCATAGATTTGTTGACCGACTCCGGCACAGGCGCCATGAGCGACAAACAATGGTCGGAAATGATGCTGGGCGACGAAAGCTATGCCGGGGCATCCTCTTTTTTCAAATTAAAGGATGCCATAAAGGACATTGCCGGTTTCGATTATTTCCTGCCCACCCATCAAGGAAGGGCTGCCGAAAACGTATTGTTTTCCTCAAAGATAAAAGAGGGGGATATCATTCCCGGCAACTCGCATTTCGACACTACCAAGGGTCATATAGAGTTTCGCAAGGCACATGCCATCGACTGCACCATCGACGAGGCTTTCATCACCACCCTGGATCATCCATTCAAGGGAAATGTTGATTTAAACAAGCTTGAGGATGTTCTTAAAAGCAACCCAAAAGAAAGAATACCATTGATAATCATTACCGTTACCTGCAACTCGTCCGGAGGCCAGCCCGTTTCCATGGAAAATATGCGAGCCGTTAAAGACATGGCCGATAAGTATGGGATTCAGGTTTTTTTCGATTCGGCACGCTTTGCCGAAAACGCCTATTTCATCAAGATGCGCGAGGAAGCCTATAAGGACTGGAGCATCAGGGAAATAGTCAGGGAGATGTTTTCCTATGCCGACGGCATGACGATGAGCTCGAAAAAAGACGCCATTGTAAACATGGGGGGATTTATCGGCTTCCGGCACGAGGAAGACTATGATAAAGCCAGCGTGTTCAATATTCTTTTCGAAGGATATCTATCTTATGGAGGCATGTCGGGCAGGGACATGAACGCCCTTGCACAAGGACTTTATGAAGGCACCGAATTCGATTATCTCGACACAAGGATAAAGCAAGTGGCATATTTGGGCAAAAAACTCAAGGATTACGGTATTCCTATACAGTACCCTTATGGCGGCCACGCAATATTTATAGATGCCATGAAGTTTTTGCCCAATGTACCCCAGGAACAATATATCGCTCAAACACTTGGCATCGAAATATATATAGAAGGCGGCGTAAGAGGTGTTGAAATTGGGACTTTACTTGCCGACAGGGATCCCGAAACAGGTGAAAATCGCTATCCCGATCTCGAACTATTACGCTTGGCGATACCGCGAAGAGTTTATACAAATAATCACATGGATTATATCGCAGCCGCGATAATCAATGTTTTCGACAGGCGCGACCAAATAAGAACAGGATTTGAAATTGTTAAGGAAGCACCTATTTTAAGGCATTTTACCCTTAAGCTGAAAAAGATCTAAACCGACCAAATATCATTTTTTTCATTTATCTTTACCTTAAAAATTTATTGTCATGTCATCACAAACTGTAAACAATTGGATGGTATTAACCTTTAACGGCATAATTGCAATTTTATATGGCCTCATGGCTATGTTCGTTCCCCGAACAACATTGCTGACAATCGTGATGTATTTCGGGATAATCATGCTGATAATAGGCCTGGCGATGCTTTTCGGGGTGGTAAACAATATGAAAAACAAAATGCCCTATGCCGCTGACATGGCAATTTCGATAATTACGATAATCATTGGTGCGTTATTAACTTTTTATACTCAAAATCGCTTGAGATATTCGTTGTGGTTATCGGGAGCTGGGCTATTTTGCTAGGTGCGCTGCAATTATACCTGCTCGTGAAGCACCACTATGGCAAAGGCACTAAGAACACATTGCTCATTAATGGAATTATAACATTGGTTTTTGGTATAATACTGTTCTTCAACCCTTTTCAGTCGGCTGCGGTTTTTGTAACCATTAGTGGGGTACTGGCATTTATATTCGGTGTGATACTAATTTCCATATCGATAAAGATCAAGAACCTTGATCTTCCTGGTCGGGATTTGGAAATTTAATGTCCAATATCCTCAGTTGAAGGCTTGTTTTTCCTTGCCAGGTGTTTTCCTCGATATGATAGCAGATGCTAAAGGGGTCGGATTGCTTTATTTTATCATAATGTTGGCCGAGGTTAAAGCCTATGGCCGAAACGGGGTTTCCCCTTTTTGTTGTTTGAACAACGGAGAACTTCAGATGTTTTTGCCCGTTTTTGCCCACAACTTTCGCCCATCCCGTATCAACAACATTGTTCGACTTGAAAACCGGCGACATATTCCCCGGGCCGAAGGGGGCAAATTGTTTTAGGATATTAAAAAACTTAGTGTTTATATCCGATATGTCAAGTTCTTCATCTATTGTGATTTCAGGGGTCATCATCTCCTCGTCGAGGTTTTCCCCTGCGTATTTCTCAAAATTCGAGATAAACAGTTCCAATTTTTCCGGCTTGAGGGCCAGTCCTGCCGCATAAGTATGCCCGCCGAAATGCTCAAGTATCCCGCTGGAGTTGTCGATGGCGTCATAAATATCGAAACCTTTTATCGAGCGTGCCGACCCGGTGATAAACTCTCCTGATCTGGTGAACACTATTGTAGGCTTATAAAACTTTTCTATAAGCCTTGACGCAACTATTCCGATAACACCTTTATGCCATTCGGGATTAAATACCACTGTGGTCTTCTTGTCGCTGTTTATCAGGTTTTCTCTATTTGGGCAATGGCCTCCTTGGTGATGTTTGTGTCCAGGTCGCGGCGCGTTGAGTTAAGCTGGTTTATTTGGGCGCCTAATTTTTCGGCATATTCGGTATTTGTACTTATCAGCAAGCGAACGGAGTTGGTCGCGTTTTCTATACGGCCGGCGGCATTAATCCTGGGGCCCAGCGAAAACACCAGGTCGTTTATGGTTATTTCTTTAGTAAAAAAGTACTCCGGGTCTTTCTCCGTCGAGGGCAATATCCCTGCCGACTTAAAAAGGGAACATATTCCGTTAGTGGGATTAGTATTTATTTTTTTTAAACCATAATACGCCAATACCCTGTTTTCACCTACAATGGGAACTATGTCGGCAGCAATGCTAACAGCCACCAAATCAATTAAATCAAATATCTTTTTGTCGGGCAGTTTGTTTTTTTGGGCTACTGCCTGGGCTAGTTTGAAGCCGACGCCGCAGCCCGACAGTTCCTCAAAAGGATAGTTGCAGTCTTCTTGTTTGGCATCTAAAACAGCAATGGCGTCCGGAATACTGTCGCCTGGCCTATGGTGGTCGCAAATAATAAAATCAATATCCATTTTGTTTGCGTACTCAACTTTGTCAACTGCCTTTATCCCACAATCAAGTGCTATCATAAGTTTTGCGCCCACGCTTTTGGCATAATCAATTCCCTTGAACGAAATACCATAACCCTCGTTATATCTGTCGGGAATATAAAACTCGATGTTTTTATAAAACGATTTCAGGAAGCTGTAAACCAGGGAAACCGCTGTTGTGCCGTCAACATCATAATCGCCGTAAACCATAATTTTCTCACCGTTCACGACGGCTTCATTAATCCTGTCAACGGCTTTGTCCATATCCTTCATCAGAAACGGGTCGTGAAGGTGTTCGAGCTTGGGCCTGAAAAACTGCTTTGCCTGCTCAAAAGTGCTCACTCCCCTATAAAACAAAAGCGTTCCTAATTTGGGATTAATGTTAAGTTCTTTAGATAAGCTCTTAACACTCTCTGTATCTGCATTTTTATGTAATATCCATCGCTTATCCATCAGGGGAGAGTTTAATGCGTAAAGATAGTTATTAATAATTTGCATCAAACATTAAAATCGGCCTGAATGCCTATTTAAGGTAAATAGCATGCATAGTGTTCGTAATCAAACAATTGCGAACAAGGTTAAATAGCCATAAAACCAACAAGGTTTTCCGGGGCAAATCAGAAACTCGACCTCATGGCCTCAACCGGGTCGAGGCGCGAGGCCTTATACGAAGGAATAAAACCCGACACCAATCCTATAAGAGCCGACACGACAACGCCCAAGAATATATTACCGAAGGTGAGCGTAAGCTCAAAATTCAATATCGACTCGGAGAACAAGGTAAGTACATAAACTATCGTCAAGCCTACAATACCCCCCATCAACGAAAGGAAAACCGCCTCGAACAAAAACTGCAGCAGTATAAAATAGTTTTTTGCTCCAAGCGATTTTTGAATCCCGATTTGACTAGTGCGCTCTTTAACGGAGACGAACATGATGTTGGCAATCCCGAAGCCACCCACAAGCAATGAGAAAGCACCTATAAACCAGCCAACCATGGCAATAACGCCAAACAGCTGGTCGAAGCCCTTGGATATAATATCGGTTTCGTTTATAGCAAAGCTATCATCGGCTCGTGGCGGTAATTTTCTTATGGAGCGCATTATGCCAACAAGCTCATCTTTCATCTGTTCGTTCGAAATCCCCTTTTTCGCCATTACAACTATTGTTGAACTTATTTTCCTAAGGTCGAGAACGCTGCGCCCATAATTAATCGGGATAAAAACCCTGTTGTCCTTGGAATCGCCAAAAACGCTTTCGCCTTCTTTTTTCGTAACTCCGATAATGTCCAGTTTTCTTCCAAAAACCTTGATTTTCCTGCCTATGGGATCAATACCCTGAAACAGCTGGTCAGCAATATCGGTCCCTATAATGGCAACATTGTTTCCGCGGTGCGATTCAACAGGGGTAAAATACCTCCCCGCATCCAGGTCGAACGGCATTATCTTATTATAATCCTGTGATATCGAAACTATTGGTATGTCTTGCATTTCGTTGTTCTTATAGTAAACGTTTCTGCTCACACCAAGCATGAACGCAGCCTCTTCGATTGTGGAGCTGCGTTTTAAAATCTCCTCCATTTCGCCTACTTTGGGCTCGGGGCGGTTATAATACTTCCACCAAGGGTAATTGCCCCCCATCGCCCATGGCCATTTTTGAATAAACAACACATTGCTGCCCAATGAGTTGATTTCCGATTTAATGGTATTTTCCAAGCTATCGAAAACGGTGAAGACCGATATTATCGAAAATATACCGATTGTTATCCCAAGCAAGGACAAAAATGTACGTACTTTGTTAACAACCAATGCGTTTATGGCAAACAAAAAACTTTCGAATAGTAGTTTAAGGACGATCATTTTAAAAAACTTTATTAAATGAATTTAATCATATAAAATAATAGGTAAAAGTATAACAAGTTTTAATTAATTCATGTTATTTTGCAAAAGGCTTTTCACAAAGTATGCATAATTAGAAAAAACGGAGTTTATCATGGCAAAAAAAATCACAACAGCGTTAATATCAGTTTATTATAAAGATGGGCTGTATGATGTTCTGGAAAAGCTCAGGCACTTGGGCGTGGAGGTGTTTTCAACGGGGGGCACATATAAGTACATTACCGAAAACGGCTTCAAGGCAAAAACCATCGAATCCCTGACTTCGTATCCCTCCATACTTGGCGGACGCGTCAAAACTCTTCACCCCAAAGTTTTTGGCGGTATTTTGTCCCGCAGGGAAAACAATAGCGATATGGAACAACTGGAGGAATACGCAATCCCTCAGTTCGATCTTGTAATAGTTGATCTTTATCCTTTTGAGGAAACGGTGGAAAGCACCGCTAACGAGAGCGATATAATCGAAAAAATCGATATTGGGGGAATAAGCCTTATCAGGGCGGCTGCAAAAAACCATAAAGACGTCCTGGTTGTTTCGTCGTCGGGAATGTATGGCGAGCTAATCGGCTTGCTCGACAAAAACAATGGCGAAACAGAAATTGACGACAGAAAATATTTCGCCGCCCGGGCTTTTAATATAAGCTCGCATTACGACACTGCTATTTTCAATTGGATGAATACCGGCGGCGTTGAGGCCTTCAAGTATAGCAGTATGCGGTCGAACGTCCTCCGCTATGGCGAGAACCCCCATCAAAAGGGTGAGTTTTATGGCGATATGGATAAGGTTTTCAGGCAGTTGCACGGCAAGGCGATTTCATATAACAACCTATTGGATTTGGATGCTGCCATCAACCTGATAAACGATTTCGACGAGACCACTTTTGCCGTCATCAAGCATAATAACGCCTGCGGTCTGGCTTCGCGCGAAAAACTGATCGACGCCTGGACCGATACCCTGGCCGGTGACCCTGTTTCTGCCTTTGGAGGCGTTCTTGCCACCAACAGGAACATAGATGCCGAAACGGCTAAGGAAATAAACAAGATTTTCTTTGAAATAATTATTGCCCCTTCGTATGACAATGATGCTTTGGTGATTTTAAAATCGAGGAAAAACAGGATCATCCTGCTTAAAAAATCTTATGATTTTTCAAATAAGCTATTTCGCTCTGCGATAAACGGGGTTTTGGTACAGGAAAAGGATTTAAAAACCGAAACAGTATCCGATTTGCGCCAAATTACCAAAGCCAAGCCATCGGAAAGGGAAATAGAGGATTTGTTGTTTGCCAACAAGCTTGTGAAGCACACTAAGTCGAACACCATTGTTTTGGCAAAAAACAAACAGCTTATAGGTTCGGGGACAGGACAGACCTCAAGGGTAGATGCCCTGCGCCATGCTATCGAAAAAGCGAGGAGCTTTGGGTTTGAGCTTGAAGGAGCCGTTATGTCGTCAGACGCTTTTTTCCCTTTTGCCGACTCCGTGGAAATTGCCAACAAAGTGGGCATCAGTGCTGTAATACAGCCTGGCGGCTCTATTCGCGACAAAGATTCGGTTGAATACTGCGACAAAAACGGAATGAGCATGGTGTTTACGGGCATACGTCATTTTAAGCATTGATTTTTCTATATTTGTACGATCGGTTTGTTGTTGCCTTTAATGGTTAACAATAATAACAAATCTGTATGAATTCATAATAAATAGCAGCAGGACTGCAATCAGAATATGGGATTTTTTTCATTTTTAAGTAAAGAAATAGCTATTGACCTGGGTACGGCCAATACGATTATTATTTTTAACGACAAAGTTGTTGTCGATGAGCCTTCCATAGTTGCCCTTGAAAGAAATACAGGCAAAATCATAGCCATTGGGAAAAAGGCTCAGATGATGCATGGTAAAACACATGAGAACATAAAAACCATAAGACCGTTACGAGATGGCGTTATCGCCGATTTTCAGTCGGCAGAGTTTATGATTCGAGAGATGATCAAGATGATAGGGTTGAAGAACTCGCTTTTCCCGCCGGCGCTAAAGATGGTTATTTGCATCCCTTCCGGCATTACCGGGGTTGAGGAAAGAGCCGTGAAAGATTCGGCGGAGCAAGCCGGGGCCAAAGAAATAAGGCTTATACACTAGCCTATGGCAGCCGCGATTGGTATTGGCATCGATGTTTTGGAGCCTACCGGGAATATGGTCATCGACATTGGTGGCGGAACAAGCGAAATCGCGGTCATCGCCTTGGGCGGGATCGTCAACAACACATCCATCAGGATAGCCGGCGACGACTTCAATGCCGATATAGAAGAATATATGCGCAAGGAGCATAATATAAACATCGGCGAGCGCACGGCCGAGAGAATAAAGATAGAGGTCGGCGCCGCCATCGACGAGCTTGACAACCCCCCCGACGAATATGAGGTTCTGGGCAGGGACATGCTTACGGGCATCCCAAAAGGGATCAAGGTAAACTATACTGAAATCGCACAATGCCTCGATAAATCAATCTCTAAGATCGAGGCAGCCGTTTTGAACGCCCTGGAAAACACGCCCCCCGAACTCTCGGCCGATATTTACCGTACAGGGATTTATCTGGTGGGCGGAGGGTCAATGCTCCGCGGCCTAGACAAACGCCTTCATTTAAAGACAAAGTTGTCGGTGCACGTTGCCGAGGACCCTTTGCGCGCAGTGGCCAGGGGAACGGGTATTGCCCTGAAAAACTTTGATAAGTTCACTTTCTTGATCAAATAAACAATACTTTGAAAACCGATGCGGAACTTGTTCGTTTTCTTGTGGAATAATCGGTTTTTTACGCTTTTCCTGATTCTGGAAACAATTTCCGTCGGAATGCTTTCTGCTTCATATTCCTATCAGCGCTCCTTAAGATATAGCCTCACTAACGATATTAGCGGCAGCTTGTTGAAAACCTATTCCGGCCTTAGCGATTATTTTTACCTGAAAGAAGAAAACAATCAACTCTTGGAAGACAACGCCAATTTGCGAAATCAAGTTGCGGGCTCGTTTTTGGCAACAGATACGTCCACGGTTTTTCTCGACACCCTTTATAGCTTTCTCCCGGCAAGGATTATCAGCATTACCAACAAAATGCAAATGAACCGGATTATTATCGATAAGGGCAAGATACACGGAATAAAAAAGGAAATGGGGGTTATTGGCAAAGATGGCATCGTGGGAATCGTTATCGGCGTTTCCGATCATTATTCAACCCTTATGTCGGCTTTAAGCCGAAACGCTAATTTCTCGGCAATGATAAAACAAAGCGGGCAGCTTGTTAACGTCAGCTGGCCGGGGGATAATTATTTATATGGAGAAATAAATGATATACCGTCTCACATCCAGCTTCTGGAGGGTGATACCATTGTTAGCAGCGGCAACTCGATAATTTTCCCCAAAGGAATTATAATTGGTTATGTTGTTGAGCACCAAAAAAGGGAAGACAAGGATTTGAGCAAGGCCAAAATCAGGTTTTCGGTCGATTTCAACAAGCTGCATCATGTTTTTGTTGTTAAAAACCTCATGAAACCCGAATTGGATTCCCTGATAACGCAAACCTATGATGAATAATATCGTTGTCAAAAATATCGTCCGCTTCCTGCTGCTTGTACTGGTTCAGGTGTTTATACTCAATAAATTGAATTTGTTCGGGTATTTAAGCCCATTTGTTTATGTGCTGTTCATCATTTTGCTTCCTTTTAGGACCAATAAGCTTTTAATGCTGGTCTTGGCTTTCTTAACAGGATTGACTATTGATATTTTTAGCGATACACCGGGCCTGCACGCATCAGCAACGGTGCTGATGGCCTTTGCTCGTCCTTCCATAATATCGGGTTTTTTTGGAAGAATAGAATTTACCCAAAAGGAAGCCCCCGATATTAAAAAACTTGGTTTCATTGGTTTTAGCAAATATGCGTTCGTATTGGTAATGGTTCATCATTTTAGCTTGTATTTCATGGAGGCACTTAGTTTTTCAAGATTTTTCGATACGCTAAAAACAACATTTCTAAGCACTTTGCTGTCAATGGTATTGATATACATTATTGTTTTTCTGTTTTCCCGAAAAAAATAGTTTTATCGTTTTTTTATAGAATTAATAAACTTAAGCGGCTTATTTTAATTAGGTTTGCAAAAAAATGAATCGAATATGAATAAATTATCATCATTATTATTAGGCTTGCTGATAGGCATAATTGTGGTTTCTTGTCAGCAAAAAGAAACATTCAACTTTAAGGTGAATGCTACAATAACCGGCATAGGCGACAAATTGGTCTATTTGCAACAAAGGAAAAACGGGGCTTGGTTAAGGCTCGATTCCGTTGCTTTTGTTGACGACAAGGGTGTTTTTCAAGAAAATATTGGTCTTCCCGAATTCTTTTATCTATCAGTAAAAGGCGATCGTGCCTATGTTCCGTTTTTCGGCGAACAGGGAGAAATAAACCTCAGCACCAGTGTCAACAACATGAGGGACGTGAAGGTTGAAGGCTCCAAGACCCATGACGAATACGAAGCGTTTATGAGCTCGCTGGCAAAGTTCGACGAACAGGCGTCAGAGCTGGGCCAGCGTTATCAAAAGGCCAAAAGCGAAGGCAAAGAGGAAGCATTATCAAAAATAGAAGAAGAGTATAATGGCGTGGAAAAACAAAAAAGCCAAAGCATGCTTGATTATGCCGCCTCGAACAACGAAAGCGTAGTGGGCCCTTTCATTATTATGAGCAATTCGTATTTATTCGACCTGGACCAACTAGACAAAGTTACCAATGGTTTCTCGGATAAGATTGCCGAATCGTATTATGTAAATTATTTAAAAGACAGGGTGGCTACATTGAAAAGAGTGGCCATTGGCCAAAAGTTCGTTGATTTTACCTTAAACGATGTTGACGGAAACCCGGTAGCCCTCTCCTCAAGAATAAACGGCAATTATGTTTTGGTCGATTTCTGGGCTTCTTGGTGCGCTCCTTGCCGTGCCGAAAACCCCAATGTCGTGAAGGCATACAATAAATATCACGATAAGGGATTTGATGTTTTTGGCGTTTCCTTCGATAAGGATCATGACAAATGGGTTAAGGCCATTGAAGACGACAACCTTAGCTGGACTCATGTTTCCGACCTGAAATATTGGTCTTCGGAAGCAGGTAAGCTATATGGCGTTCAGTCGATACCGCATAACCTCCTGATCAACCCCGAAGGAATCATCATCGAGAAAAACCTCCGTGGCGAGGATTTACAGAAAAAACTTGAGGGGATTTATGCGGAATAAGCAGTATCGCTGAATTATAAGAAGCATAAAAGGCCTATACGGATTAATTGGCATGGGATTTTTACTGGTACAAAAATTCATGATGATGCCAAACGATGCCTGTCGTAACGAAAAAAAATAATATTGATAGAGATTGTTTTTGTGAAATACCGGCTAAGGCCACATCTCCAGAGGCCTTGACATAAAACAACCAATGTGCAGGGCAGCCTTCCCTAACGCGATTGATTCCATATTATCAGCCGGGAAATGCGGCTTTGCCCCTGCTTGGCCCACCATTTCTTGCAAAATCTAATTTGATATCATATATTTGCTTAAAATAATAAAACAATACAAGCTATTAATTTATCAATATGAACGTCATGAAATCTACTGTATTAAAAGTTTTAGCCATTGCAGCAATTTTTATTGCCTTGCAAACAAATGTTTTTTCTCAGCCCTGGGCCGAATCGCTTCCTGCCGACAGGGAATCAAAAGCAAAGCTCACGCTATTCGACTATCAAAAAGCATTCAACGATTATTGGGCGCCATATAATGTGGACAAGGGCTATTATTATGTTGATGGGCAAAAAATCAAGGCCGGTGGGTGGAAACAGTTCAAAAGATGGGAATGGTTTTGGGCTAGAAGGGTTGACCCGCAAACGGGCAATTTCCCCAGACGCTCGGCCATGGAGGTTTATAATGATTATTTGAAGGAAAACCCCGGTCAAAGGAGCACATCGGGAAACTGGTCCAGCATGGGCCCCACATCATCCACGGGTGGTTATGCAGGCATCGGGAGAATAAACTGTGTCGGCTTCCATCCTACTGACAACAACAACTTTTATATCGGTGCAGCAGCCGGCGGGATCTGGGAGACCACTGATGGCGGCACAACATGGACCGCAATAGGCGACGACAATTCCTCGCTCGGCGTCAGCGACATTATTGTTATCGACGGTACGCCCAACGACATAATTTATTTGGCCACGGGCGACAGGGATCATTCCGATACGTATTCCGTAGGCGTTTTGAAATCGGTTGACGGCGGAACAACTTGGTCAACAACCGGCCTGAATTGGACCCAAAGCCAAAATTATATTATCTACCGCCTGATAATGGACCCTAATAATAACAGCATTTTATATGCTGCCACCAACGGGGGCGTTTATAAGACCACCAACGACGGAACTTCATGGAGCCAGATTACTACAGAGATTTTCAAGGACTTGGAATTTAATGCCGGAAATAGCGCAATGCTCTATGGATCAACAAACTGGGGCGAAATTTATCGTTCGACCAACTCGGGCTCCTCATGGACGATGGTTTATAGCCAGAGCGCAGGCAGGAACACCCGTATAGCAGTTACTGACAACAATACCTCGGTGGTTTATGTCGTTATGTCGAGTTCCTCAAACGGTTTGCATGGAGTTTTTAAGTCAACCGATAGCGGCGCCACATTTTCCCAGGTTTTCAGCGGCGCCACCACCAACCTCCTCGATTGGGCTTGTGATGGTTCAGGAAGCGGTGGCCAGGGCTGGTACGACCTCTGTATCGCCGTAGATCCGAACGATGCTGACAATTTGTTCGTAGGAGGCGTAAACACCTGGGAATCGACAGACGGCGGCTCTAGCTGGGACATCAGCAATCATTGGTCAGGCACATGTGGCGGGCTTGCAACAACAGTTCATGCCGATAAGCATTATCTTGAATACCAAAACTCATCGTCAAACCTCTTTGAATGTAACGATGGGGGGATTTATAAAACCACAGACGGCGGAAACTCCTGGGCCGACATTAGCAACAGCTTGGTAATAAGCCAGATGTACAGAATAGGCCTGGCACAAACCGTTTCCGGCGATGTTGTTTGCGGGCTTCAGGACAACGGAACCAAAAGTCGCGAAACTTCAGGTTGGTATGATGTTATTGGTGGCGACGGCATGGATTGTGCCATAGACCCAACGGACGAAAACACTCAATATGGTGAATTATATTATGGCAATATAAAGAAAACCACCGACCACTGGAGCACTTATAACACTATTTCGGACAACATTCCCGGCAGCGGGGCCTGGGTTACTCCTTATGTTATCGATCCCAACGACAACCAAACTCTTTTTGTTGGCTATGCCGATGTTTGGAAATCAACGGACCAGGGAACAAGCTGGGCCAAGATTAGCAATTGGGGAGGGTCCAATCTGCAATCGATTGCCGTTGCGCCTTCCAACTCCAGTTATATTTATACAGCAACATATTCCACTATTTATAAAACTACCGATGGCGGTGCTTCATGGACCGACATCTCATCGGGTTTGCCGGTTTTCAGCAATAGTATTTCCAATATAAGCGTAAAAGACGATGACCCGAACACTGTTTGGGTCTCCATAAGCGGGTTTAATTCCGATGGTGTCTATAAAACCACGAACGGGGGATCTTCATGGACAAACATCTCGACCGGGCTGCCGCTGCTTCCGGTTAACTGGGTTGTGCAAAACAGGCAGAACACAAGTGAAGAGGAATTATATGCCGCTACGGACGTGGGTGTTTATGTTAAAGTAGGATCGGCCAATTGGACGATATTCTCGACAGGCCTGCCGAACGTAGTTGTCAACGAACTTGAGATTTATTATGACGACGCTACAACTACCAACAGCATGATCAGGGCCGGAACCTTTGGAAGGGGGTTGTGGGAGTCGGATTTATATACCCCGGTCAACCCGCCTGTTGCCGATTTTGTTGCTGACAACACAACACCTACAACGGTTGATACGGTTCACTTTACCGATTTATCAACAAATAGCCCGACATCGTGGTCGTGGGTAATAACGCCTAGCACCTTTACTTTCATACAAGGAACCGATTCCGCTTCCCAAAACCCGATTGCTGTTTTTAACGTTCCTGGTTTTTATACCGTTGAACTAACAGCAACAAATACCGGGGGTAGTTCTACCGAGACAAAAGTGGATTATATTAATTGCAGCCAGGCTGCCCCGCTTGCTGATTTTGAGGCTGACAACACTACTCCTTCGACCATCGACACGGTTTATTTTACCGATTTGTCGGTCAACGACCCTAACTCGTGGCTCTGGGCCTTCGACCCGAATACGCTTACTTATCAATATGGTGATGACCAAAACTCCCAAAACCCAAGGGTGATATTCGATGCTCCCGGATTTTATACGGTTACGCTTACGGCAACAAACGCCGGGGGGAGCGACGACGAGATGAAAATAGATTATATAGATGTAAGCCAGGCGGCCCCGCTTGCTGATTTTGAGGCCGACAACTTAACGCCGTCGGTAAATATGGATGTAAGCTTCACCGATCTGTCGGACAACGATCCGGATACGTGGTTTTGGGAATTTACACCAAATACCGTAACTTTTGTTAACGGCACAGACGAAAATTCGCAAGACCCGGTTGTTCAGTTTAATGATACAGGATTATATACCGTTAGTTTAACCGCATCTAATTCGGGTGGGAGCGATACGGAAACAAAAACAAATTATATTGACGTGTCGAACGCATTGAGCGTTACTGCTTCGGCTTCGCCCGATGAAATTTGTATTGGTGATTCAACACAACTGGATGCCCAAGCCGGGGGCGGAAGCGGGAACTATACTTTTTCATGGACATCGAACCCTCCGGGATTCACATCCGACGAGCAAAGCCCTATGGCAAGCCCCACGGCAACAACAACCTATATTGTTGAAGTTGACGACGGCCTGGACTCGGTCGAGGATTCCGTGGAGGTCGTAGTTGACGAATTGCCTGTCATAACATTGGGCCAGTGGCCCGAAACGCTGTGCAATAAGCTGGAGCCACCCGTACAGCTTACAGCCAGCCCTGAAGGCGGCACTTATATCGGAAACGTAACCGAGGACGGGATTTTTGATCCTGAAACGGCTCCTTTGGGATGGAACGTGATCACTTACGAGTACGAAGATGTTAATACTTGTACCAATTCGGCAGTTGATTCAATCTTTGTTGATGAATGCGTTGGGATTAACGATAAATCGCTTATTGATATGGTTAGGGTTTATCCGAACCCGAACCAGGGTTATTTCCAGCTCAGCTCACCACAATCTATTTCCAAGGTCGAAATTATCGATCAGCATGGTAAAACCAAACTTTCCCGAAAATTCAACAATAAGTATATCACCATAAACTCAAGACTAGAAAAAGGAGTTTATATTATCAGGGTTGAATTGGAAAGCGGGGAGGTTGTCAATACAATAATTTTGGTTGATTGATATGGAGTTATTGGTTTAATGCATACTTAGGGTCTGCCGAAAAACGTCTAACAACCTGAGTTATATATTGTTACACGATTTTTGTTAATCACGGACGCGAGTTTTTTCAAGGATTTATTAAAAATGCCGGCATTTTTTCTAAAGATCTTGTTGCTAGTCCGTAGTACATCATCTACTTCATTGCGGCGGCCCGAAGTATTATTATACATCTTCACCTTGCGGCTTCGTATATGATGCATTACAGACTTTTTCAGCATACCCTACTTATCCACCATTTAAATTTAAGAATCGGTAAATTTTTACTTCATAAGTTCATAAGTTCATAAGTTCATAAAAATTATCGTTGCTACTCAGCGGGTTTATCAAGTTGATTATCAATAGCCCCATGCTTCAGCCTGGGGCTATATATTTGAAATCTCAGTAGTTTTAGCGGAAATTTTGTGTTTTTCAAACAAAAATTGTGACAAAACGGATAGGCAACCAATGAGTTAATATTTTTCTCTACTGCTGAGTAGTAACAAATTATCCGTATTGATAATATTGTATGATTGTGGTTTATATTTTTCACTAAAACTCTTAGGGAGTTTGGCCTTTTTCTTGCTCCTCCACTTAAATTCAAAAGCAGCAATTTTATCGTTAACTATCACAAGCAGGTCTATTTCAGCGTCATCATAAGTTCTCCAAAAGTAGAACTCTCCAAAAAAATTATTGCTTATTTGAGTTTTTACCCTGTCTGAAACACAAAAATTCTCCCATAACAACCCTATGTCCTGCCTTAGATCCGCCATGGATAAATCGTTGATTATCGAGTTTCCGATTCCATTGTCATAGAAGTAAAATTTAGAACTTTTTTTTATCTCATTTCCGAGATTCGAAGAGAAAGATTTTAGTTCAAAAATGATGAAGCTGTTCTGTAAAACATCAAGATATTTCTTAATTGTGTGCCTGGATATTCCAAGCATAATTGATAATTCGCTTATGGAAACCTGCGATCCCAATTGAAAAGCCAGAGCCTTTAGACGTTTACGTAAAATTGTTGGGTTCTTTATGCTTTCGTGAATGAGCACATCTTTAAATAAATAATCTGAAGTTAATTCAACTAGTTTTCTGCTTTTTTGCAATGGGCTTAAATCAACAATTCCGGGATAACTTCCAAAAACGATTAATTCATTTAATTTTTGTGGTACTACCACGAATTTAATGGAAAATTTTAATTTAGCGAAAAAAAGCAGAAATGTTCACACACCAATTTTTCGATTTATTGCTAAATTTAAATGATGACTGGCAAGTAACAGATGTAGATGCTGATTATAGGCTGTCAG
>JAJRQZ010000150.1 GCA_024279935.1 Bacteroidota bacterium | reverse complement strand
GCAAAAACCGCCAATGTTATTAATGTTGTAAAAACCTTATTTGACATAAAATCCTTGTTAATTTCTTCTTTCCTGATTTTGAGCGGCAAAAGTATCATTTTTTTCGACTTCATTAATATTGCGATTTTGATAAAAACTGTTAAGAAACTCAGTTGCGGTTGTCAAATCCCCACATAAGTTTGTCCCTGATGGTCGAGAAGAAGTTTTTATTGTTCATTTTAACAAGGTTGACGTCAAAATCGTTGCGCTTTATTATCAATTCCTGTTTTTTGTTCATGGTCGATTGTTTCGAGTCCAATGTCATTAAATAATTATCTTCCCTGCCGTCGATTTTTATCCTGATTTCACTACTGTCCTGAATAACGATAGGTCGTACTGTTAAATTGTGCGAGGCAATGGGAGCGATGAGGAAATTTTGCGATCCGGGCGTGATGATAGGGCCTCCTACGCTGAGCGAGTATGCGGTAGAGCCGGTAGGTGTCGATATGATCAAACCATCGCCCCAGTATGAGTTCAGGAAAACCCCGTCCACATATACATGGACTACAATCAGCGAGGTTGTGTCGTTGCGATAAAGAGTTATGTCGTTTAAGGCGAAGTTGATGTCGCCAAAAATACTTGTTGGCTGCTCTATTTTCAAGAGCGCCCTCTTGTCAACTGAATAATCGTTTTTATATATGCTGTCGATAGCCGACGAAATTTCGCTTTTGGAAATGCTCGAAAGAAAACCGAGCCTGCCTAGGTTAATTCCTAAAATCGGTATTCCCGAGTTCCTGACAAAAGGAACCGTGTCGAGTATGGTTCCGTCACCCCCAATCGAGATGAGTATTTTGCATGACAAATCCTTATGCGTGGAGAAAAATTCAAGGTTGTACGGAAAGTCCAGATCAGAGGGCAACGAATCGTAATATGGTTTGTAAATGCAAAGCTGGGCATCAGTTTCTTTTAGTTTGTCGATAAGCACTTTTAGATATCCTTTGTCCTCAGCAGAATATTTCTTTCCGAATATTGCTATTTTCATCAAAATTTTTTTTCAAACAGAGGCAAAAATAAGATATTTTGAAAGGCGTGTAAAAGGCACACTAACAAAAATTGTTAATTGATAAGCATTTATGATTTTTTAACCAATGGTCTTGTTTTCTCGGCTGATGGTTTTGTTTGTTTGCGTTTCAGTTTGAACAACCGGGGCGTTCCGGCAACCCTGATTGGGTGGCCCGGGATCAAATAGGCGCCACGAGGGAAATAAAACCCCCCCCTTGTTTTGTTTGTTTATTGCATACGATAACCCTATCACAACATCGTAATATGTAACAAAATCGATTCCGAGGCCGGCTGCCCACAACATTTGGTTGTTCAGCGGGTTGCCATTGCTAAAATAATTATCGTCGGCATAGCCGGCATCGAAGAAGATATTTGCATAAAGGCCATAATATACTTCGTTGAACCTCTCTGATTTCAACCACTTTATGCGGAATGTTGTCTGCGGGACGATAGTGAATTTCAGGTTTGATTTTAAAATCGCCAAGTTCTGGCCGTTTATAAAATACAGTTCGTAACCTCTGATGTCGAAACCGTTCAAACCAATTCCGCCCGAAAGAAAGTATGGCTGGAAATTATTGGTATATGTAAGCTTGCCGCGAAATCCCCATGCAAAGTTCCACCTTCTATATATGTTGATGAAATGGTCTATGTTAAAGCTCAATGTCATCTGGTTGACATCTTCCGACAAAATGCCCAATCCGTTTTTCGTGATGTTGATGTCGAAATAATATCCTCTTAAGGGATATGGCTTAAAGTCGCGGAAATCATGTTTGTAAGTGTATGAGATGCTGAGAAAGCTGTATCGGCTCTCGCCATAAGTATAATCGGGATTATAGAAAAGGACGGAATCATCAACCTGGAGATTAGTAAAGGACAGGCTTAGGTGGTGGAGATAATTAAAGCCCGGCCGAAAAGTGAGGTTTATCGTGGCAAAGCCTATTTTTCGCGCGTATGAGGTATTCGACTTATAGTATTGATATTTATTGTTGTTGGTGGCATAAACAACTTCGTGGTTCATCAGGTAGCCGCCCTCGAAGCCCATTCCGAATACCTGATGCTTGGTCAGATAAGGTATCTGCCACCTTCCTATATAAGTTTGGTCGAACCCGGCCTTGGCAATGAGGTTGAGGTTTTCCATCCGCCCCCTGAAATTCTCTATCCTTAGGTCGATACCGTAGTTGAGCCTTGAGAAGTCCTTTGTTTCCCACCATATATTTATGTTTCTGTCGGCATATTCAACTATGGGGATAGGCCATATATACCAGCGCTCTATAACTCTTACGCTTATATCCATGGTTTCACCATGTTTGGTTTTCTCGATAAAAACAAAGTTGAACAAGGAGCGGTTCATCAGGTTTTGTTTGCTTCTCAATATCTTTTTATCAAGTTCTTCCTCGGTGAGCACGTCGCCCTCGGCAAACTCAAGCTCCCGGTAAATTACCGGTTGATAGGTGATCTTGTCACCCGAGATCTTTATTGCCCCTATTTTTACGGCTTCGTCCTCTTGTGAAAACAGGCTGGCCGCAAAAAAATGAAGAAGACAAATTACCAATACGATCTTTGTCCTCATGATCATATATTCAGGTAATTCATCAGGGAGTCGAATCTTTCTTTTAGATCTTCAGTATCTTCATCGTCGCCAAAGGTGGCTTTCACTATATAATTATATCTTGAGAAAGTCTGCAGTATAGGTTCCAGTTCGGTCTTGTTGATTTTTAATATGAGCTCGATCAAGGTGGAATCGCTGTGCGCCCCTACAAAACTACTTAAAATCTTGGCGTTGTTTGATTCAACTATGCTTGCTATTTCGGTCATATTATAATCGTTAAGGCTCATTTCCAATACGATGACCCCGCCCGGGTTGTTTACGGAGAACGATGATGCCAGATACGAAAGCAGTTTTGGCAATGTAATAGAGCCCAGATACTTGTCGTGCTTATCGACTACCGGCAGCAATGAAAGCCTGTGCTTGTCAAAAAGTTCGACAACTTGATAAATATGTTGGTCTTCCTGGACATCTGCCATGTCTAGGCCAAGTTGATGTTTTCCGAGAGCCTCATCGAAATTGTTAAGGTCGAGTATGTCTTTTTCAGAAATGATGCCTATATAATGGTCGCCATTTACGATCGGAAGATGCGACACCTTGTTTTCTTCCATCCAATTCAAGGCCATAACCCCTGTATCGGATGTTTTGAGCGGTATAATAGTATCAGAAATAAGATGTCTGGCAATCATACATAAATTTTTAGCCAAAATAGGGAAAATTTATTTATATGAAAGAACATTGTTTTTATTTAATTGAATTTAAGAACTTACGAACATATGTTGTTGTTTAGGAATGCATATTCTCTTATCTGTAAAATAACTATCAGCAAAGCCCGCTCGTGTAAAAATAATTATTAAATTTGCAACACTCAATTATTACCTTAAATCCGCAAGTAATTATTAACAATTCACTTTAAGTTGTTGAAAAATAAGACCTGCAATCACTTGCAGGTCTCGTGTTTTTTCACCTATTTAGGTGTATGTACAAAAACACAAACACAAAGGTAACGCCTTTTG
>JAJRQZ010000149.1 GCA_024279935.1 Bacteroidota bacterium | reverse complement strand
TTGTGGACTATCTGATAATAAGGGGAATAGAACCTGATAGGCTTATTGCCAAAGGATATGGCGAGCGCGTGCCGAGGATACTTAAGAAAACTGTTAGCCGCAATGGTGTTGATTTTAAGGAAGGTACCGAACTAACAGAGGATTTCATTAATTCGCTTCAGACGGAAAAAGAAAAGGAACTCGCACATCAACTTAACAGGAGAACGGAATTCAGGGTGCTGCGAAAGGACTATGTGCCCTCAGCGACCAATATCGATATAAAAGAATTGAATGTCCTTATAAATCCCGATGATAATTCAACCATCTTTAAGGAAGAAAAAAACACAGGGACTTTCATCTCCACTTGCGTGATCATGGGTTATTATGAGGAATTTGCCTACGACAGGCACTCGGAAGCCATGATATCGCTCGACAAAGCTCTAACTTTGCTGAAAGGCGGCGCAATCGGTAAAGAGGATTTTGAAGGCAATGCCGAAGAAATACTTGTTGATAATTCCATTAGGAACAATGCTGTTATTATTATCCCCGAGATTACTATTGCAAACAAAACCGTAAAGGACGTACGACTAAAAGTAAAGCATAAATTGCGTTACGGACTTGTTTTTGGGGATAATGCACTTAAACTGTTCGGTGATTTCAGCTTCAACAAGAAAACACATAAGTTAACATTTAATAATTAATGGTTTAGTGAACCGTTTATACACGGATCTGCTTTAACCGATGTATTAATAAGAATGTTGGATAGATAATGAATTCCCAATCCAGATACGATAAAAGAGGGGTTTCTGCCTCCAAGGAAGATGTTCATTCAGCAATAAAGAACCTTGATAAAGGACTGTACCCGAATGCATTTTGTAAAATAATCCCTGATGTTATAGGCGGCGATGATGAATACTGCAACATAATGCATGCTGACGGGGCCGGCACAAAATCTTCGTTGGCGTATCTTTATTGGAAGGAAACCGGGGATGTCTCCGTTTGGAAGGGAATTGCACAAGATGCCGTAGTGATGAATACCGACGACCTTCTTTGTGTAGGCGCCACCGACGATATTTTGCTTTCTTCAACCATCGGCAGGAACAAAAATCTTATTCCCGGCGAAGTTATTGCCGAAATTATAAGCGGAACCGAGTCCTTTCTCGGCAAAATGCGCGAAATGGATATCAATATGGTCCTCACGGGAGGCGAGACAGCTGATGTAGGAGATCTTGTTCGTACGATAATTGTTGATAGCACTGTAACTGCAAGGATGAAAAGGGAAGATGTTGTCGAGAATGATATCCAGCCCGGCGACCTTATTGTAGGCCTGGCTTCTTTCGGGCAATCGACCTACGAGGAAGAATATAACGGAGGAATGGGGAGCAACGGGCTAACCTCTGCCCGCCACGATGTGTTCGGGAAATACCTTGCGAAAAAATATACTGAGAGTTTTGACCCCTCCGTGCCTGCCGGACTGGTTTATTCCGGAAACATGAGGCTAACCGACATGACAGAGGTTGATGGTGTTGATGCAGGAAAACTTGTGCTTGCCCCAACAAGGACTTATGCTCCGATCATCAAAGAAGTTTTAAGAAGATACCGCCGGCAAATAAACGGAATCATACATTGTAGCGGGGGCGCCCAGACAAAAGTCCTTCATTTCATCGAGAATTTACACATTATTAAAGACAAGTTGTTTGAAACTCCCCCCTTGTTTAAATTAATTCAACAACAATCGGGTACTGAATGGATGGAGATGTATAAGGTGTTCAATATGGGCCACCGTATGGAACTATATGTGCCACAGGATATTGTGGCTGATATCATAAGTATCTCAAAATCCTTTGGGGTAGATGCCAAAGTTATTGGTAGAGTTGAGGAATACCCCAATAAACGATTGACCATATCTTCTGCCTACGGCAGTTTCGTATATTGATCACGGACATAGGCGTTTCAAACTACAAGCCCTGCCCCTCTTTTATTACAACTTTATCATTTTACCGCTAATACTTTGGCTTCCATACTGTATAGTATAAAAGTAATAGCCTTTAGGGACCATATTGCCATTTTTGTCGCGACCATCCCAGTGCAGTATATATTCTCCTTTTCCTGATAGTTTTTGTTTGGAAACATCAATTAGCCGGCCAAAAGCATCAAGAATCCTAATGGTGGCTTCTTCAAAATTCGGTACGCTAATCTTAAAATGAATGGTAACATCGGTCAGAAACGGATTTGGTGAGGCAAAAGAAGACTTTTCGCCATATTCGGTATCCGGAGAGTCATATTCGATGAAAGTTGTTCCGCATCCACCACCGGTATATGATGTAAAGGGGCTCATTACGTTATAACAAATGCTTATGTCAACAATCTCATCTTTAATTTCCTCAGCCTCAGTAGAATTCTCGTCAAATGAATGATAAAGTATAAATAAGTTATCCATTTTCCTTTTAGCCCACAACTTGGTAAGAAACATGTTTGTTTGAATAGTCGTATCGACCAGGTCAACGCTATATTGATAGGTCTGGGGTTGGCCGAAAGCTTCCCCGCTAAAGTTCACGATTATATTTGCCGACGAGTCGTATCTGCCAACCACGATCAATTGCTGTCCCAGATATAAATTATCGAGAGGGTCGGGGAATATTTGGGTCAACAAAGGAGGGCTTACTTCCATAGATGTATTTATCAACACCGGGTTCCTGATTTTTCTGTAGAATTTAGTGATAACTTCTTCTAGTTCGTCGTTGCCCAGAAATTCGCTAAGGCCATTGTTTTGGGAGGCTATTTGCGTAAGCAGGTATTCGTTTGTATAATCACCTATGCCGAAAGTGTGTATTTGAAGGTTGTTGACCTCGTTTGAGATTATCAAGTCGCGTATATGTGTCAGTATTCCTTCAGTATCAGTAATACCCGTAGTAGCCTCGCCATCAGTGAGGAAAATAATAATGTTTGCTAAAGTCGTGTCGTTGGATGCAAAGTCGGGTATGGCAGTTGAAAATGCACCTGATATATTTGTCAGACCATCTGCATACAAACCATCGATATAATCCAGGGCAGTTGCCTGCGAACCTAAATCGAATGCAACATGATCTTCAAAAAGACTTGAAACATCACTTGAAAAATCAACGATATTGAAATAGTCCCCTTCGTTCAGGTTCTCCACTATATATGTTGCCGCATCCCTTGCCTGAACTATTTTGTTTCCTGTCATGCTTCCCGAGCGGTCGATAATCAATGTAAATACCTTGTCGATACCCTCCGACTGTGGATCCGGCTCTACTATGAAGGTGAAAAAACCATTACCGTAGTCGTCACAGTTAAAAGCTGTGTCAGTAATGTATGTGCTATATGAAAACAAGCCTAAATCATCAGGGCTAAGTTTATAAATGCCCGAATAATCAGCAATTGCGGCCGTTTCATGTTCCGAATGTTCAAATTGCGCGATACTGTCATTAAAGAAAATTGTGTCGGCCGTATGGCTCAACAATTCAATATCCGTTATCATACGTTGCGATTCAAGTGAGAACGCGATATGCTGCGACTCCAGAACATCGCCCTGAATAAGCGAATAATCATTTGGAATCATAAAATCAACTTGGTAAAAGTCGTAGGGTAAAAGTTGAACATAGGTCAGTTCAATCACCAAAGTGGAGTCGTTTGATATTGAATCCAACAGTGGGAAAAAAAGTGGAGTGCTGCCGAGAAAGTCCTGCAGGTTGGTGTTGCCACCGCCGCCACCGGGTAGTGTTGTGTCCTGGGGCGAAGCTGATAAGTTGGCCGAATACCAGATGTTATTTATTTTCCATCTTAAGCCTATGCCATTTGCATCTTCTGCCAGGGGGAAAGCATATTTGATCATTGATTTCTCGCCTGTATTGTTCAGGAATTCTTGTGTTGAGACAACAATAGCTATCTGATCGTAAACCGTAACTTGAACATCGGAGCTTATTAGCTTAAAATACTCGCTGTTGGCCGCATTCTTGATCGCCACGCCATTTGCAAACAAACTGTATGTAGCAAAAGACATGATTAGTAAAAATAGTGCTGTAAACTTTTTCATCTGTTTATAATTTTCATCTGTTTATAATTTTGTAATTAATTGTCATCTAGCATATTATATTTATCATCGGATTTAACAGATTAAGCGGATTTTAGTTTTTCGCAAGCGAAAAACATCCGTTAAATCCGCTTAATCCGATGAATGTATTTTTGCAGAATAATCATTTTCCTGTGTGTTTAAAATTAAAAATGGATGTTTCATTGTTTTGATTTTTGAAGGATAAACGGATGTTGGAAAAATATATGTCGAGTCAATAATAATATCAATTACAATTGACATTGAAAGCGGTCTTATAAAACTATGACAGCTAAAGTGGAACTTACCCTTACTTTTGATTTTGATTTTTATACCTTGGCAATCCTTTCTTTTCAAAAAAAATCATAACTTTGATTTGTGATAAAATTCATATTAAATAATCAAACCATAAAGACAGAAAAGGAAGAAGGAAGTTCTTTGCTCGATTTTATCCGGACTGAAATGCATCTGACAGCTACAAAAATTGGCTGCCGCGAGGGTGATTGCGGAGCGTGCACGGTATTGGAAGGTAGTTTGGTTAACGGTATATTGACTTATAAATCAATTGTTTCCTGCCTTACTCCCTTGGTAAATGCCGATGGCAAACATATAGTTAGTGTCGAGGGTCTTAATCTTGATGGCTTATCACCGGTTCAAAATGCCATGGCGGAAAACTCAGCAACTCAATGTGGCTTTTGTACTCCCGGTTTTGTGGTTGCGCTAACGGCTCACCTTCTGTCGTCTCAAAATAGTGCCGCTGTTGATTCGTTGGGCGGGAATATATGCCGTTGTACAGGTTATAAATCCATAGAGAAGGCAGCAGTCAAAGTAGATGAATTAAAACAAGTCCTCCTTTTTGGAAGCGAGATTGAACAAATGATTAAAAAAGGATGGTTGCCTTATTATTTCTCGGGAATCGAAAAGCGGCTTGCGGAGATAGAAACCATCAAAACCAACATGGACGGGATTTTGATATCAGGCGGAACAGACTTGATGGTACAACAAGCTGACAGTTTACGCCATGAAAAGATTGCCCGTGCCGGGGATTTCGTTAGTGATAAGGTTGCCGAGGAAGATGGCACAATAAAAATAGGTGCAGGAATTACAGTTAACGATTTCTTCCGGAACGGATTGATAATGGAGCACCTCCCTCAACTGTCTGACTTCCTGCCATTAATTGCTTCGGAACAAATAAGGAATATGGGAACTCTTGCCGGAAATATAGTTAATGCCTCTCCAATAGGTGATATTAGTATAATGCTGCTGGCATTTGATTCCAGATTGGTTCTGGAAAACAAAGATTCCGAACAAAGACAACTTGCCTTAAAGGATTTTTTTGTCAGTTATAAAGAAACAAGCTTGAAGCCGGATGAGATAATAAAATATATTTTAGTAAATACGGATATGGACATGAACTTTAATTTCGAGAAAGTCAGTAAACGTACATATCTGGATATAGCTTCCGTAAACACAAGCCTTGGGATTACTGTTGATAATAAATTGATAAAGGAAGTTTATTTTTCGGCAGGAGGTGTTGCTGCCGTTCCAAAGCTCATGTCGCAAAGCTCCGGTTTCCTCAAAGGAAAGGAATTGAGCATCCCGACGCTGGAATCCGTACTTCCTGTCATTAAATCAGAGATATTGCCCATAAGTGATATTCGTGGCAGCAGCAGATATAAAAGTTTATTGCTTCGTCAGTTGTTTCTTCAGCATTTTTTGAAGTTGTTCCCTGATGAATTCGAACAAAAAGACATTCTTAACATAATGACCACTAATAGTTTGTATGATGAAGAATATTGATTCTAGCGGTCATTTAAGGGGGGAGTCTATTTACGTTGACGATATCCGCGAACTTGGAGGAACTCTGCATGCTGTTCCGTTCCTGGCTGATGTTGCCCATGCCAGCATCCTTAGTATCGATTATTCAAGAGCCAAAAATTCGAAAGGCGTCATTGATGTTTTGACCGCCGGCGATATTCCGGGAGAAAACCAAATTGGCGGTATCATCAATGACGAGGTCTTGTTGGCAGAAGATAAAGTTCACTTTATTGGTCAGCCAATAGCCATTATCGTGGCAAACAGTCATTATGAGGCAAGGGAAGCCTTGCATCTTATTGATATTGAATATCAGGAGCTGGAAATAATAACGGATCCGCGAACTGCAAAGGAAAAAGGAAGTTTGCTTTTTCCTGCCCGAACTTTTAAAAGCGGTGATGTTGATAAGGCTTTTGCCGATTGTGAATATGTTTTCTCCGGTAAAGCAGACAGCGGAGGCCAGGAACACCTCTATATTGAGACTCATGCTTCTTATGCCATCCAGCTGGAACGGGATAATATTAAAATATATTCATCAACTCAGGGCCCTACTGCGGTTCAAAAGACAGTAGCGCAGGTTTTAGGGCTGTCGATGAACGATGTGGAAGTCGATGTAACCCGCTTGGGCGGTGCTTTCGGAGGAAAGGAGGATCAGGCAACAGCATGGGCTGTAATGGCCGCTCTGGCAGCAAGGAAACTTCGCAAACCAGTGAAACTTGTGCTAGATCGCGCTGATGATATTATTGCGAGCGGGAAGAGGCATCCTTATAGTTCTGATTTTAAGATAGGTCTGGATAAAAACCTGAAAATAAAAGCATATAAAGTAACTTATTATCAAAATGGCGGGGCCGTAGCCGATTTGAGCCCGGCTATTTTAGAAAGAACCTTGTTTCATGTAGCCAACTCATATTTTATTCCGAATACCGAGGCTACAGCATATTCCTGCAAAACAAACCTTCATCCTTTTACTGCTTTTAGGGGATTTGGAGGGCCACAGGCTATGTTTGTCATTGAGTCTGCCATTGCTTTGTCCGCCGAAATGATTGGAGTAGAAAGGAGTCTGATTCAAGAAAAGAACCTTATCCGTAAAAACGATCGTTTTCATTATGGCCAGTCTTGCGATAGTAATAATGCTATCAAAAGTTGGGATAAGATTTATGAAAAGTTCGATATAATATCTGAAATACAGCGGATTCGGAAATTTAATTCCGATAGTGTATTTATCAAGAAAGGGTTTTCATTGATGCCGGTTTGTTTCGGTATTTCTTTTACCAAAACCCCTATGACCCAGGCTAGGGCAATGGTTCATGTTTATCAGGACGGTAGTGTAGGGTTTAGCACGGGGGCAGTCGAAATGGGGCAGGGGGTAAATACCAAGCTAATGCAGCTTGCGGCCAAGGCTTTCTCGATTGACATACAGCGAATAAAAATAGAATCCACAAATACAAGCCGTGTCGCAAACACATCGCCCACGGCAGCTAGCACCGGTGCCGATTTGAACGGCAAGGCCGTGCTGATTGCCTGTCGGGAGATTCGCAAGCGTCTCGAAGAAGTTGCAGCTGAGGTTCTTGAGGCTGATGCCGGTGAAGTGGCTTTTGTTGACGGGGAAATATCCACGATAAGAAAAAACAGAGGCTTAAGTTGGGAAAAACTGGTCGAGACCGCTTTCCTAAAAAGGGTAAAACTTTCCGAAATTGGTCATTATGCCACACCGCTAATCCATTTTGATAAAAATACCGAAAGGGGGCATCCTTTCGCTTATCATGTTTACGGAACCGCTTATACTTCTGTTGTACTAGATTGTGTTTCAGGCGTATATAAAGTAGAAGATGTTAAAATAGTACACGACTTCGGAAACAGCATGAATATCGGGATCGACAAAGGACAGGTGGAGGGTGCTTTGATGCAAGGTATTGGTTGGATGACAATGGAGGAGTTGAAATATGATGACAGAGGAAGACTTTTGGCCGACAGCTTATCAAAATATAAGGTGCCGGATATTTTTTCTGCTCCTGAAAAGGTCGATATCCTTGAATTGGAGACAGAAGGGCCGGAATTGGCAATCTTGAAGTCGAAGGCTGTTGGCGAGCCACCGTTGATGTATGGCATAGGGGCTTATTTTGCCCTTAGGGATGCCGTTCGTAGCTTTAACCCGGCCTCGAAACCCGACTTCGATGCACCTTTTACAGCGGAAAAAACCTTGCTGGCTTTATATGCTGTACGTAATAAAAAATAATTTAAATTATAAAAATGAGTGATATCTATTCGAAAATAAACATCTTGTCAGAAAAGTATAGGGATTATACAGCAGATAATCTGTCGAAGCTGGTTCAGATAAAATCGCTTAGCAAGGGAGAGAAGGAAGTGCAATTGGAACTTAAAAGACAATTGTTGGAGGCTGGTGTTGACGAAGTTACAATTGACGGACTCGGAAATGTGATAGGCAGGATCGGGAATGGCAAAAAGGTTCTTGCTATCGACGGGCACATGGACACGGTTGATATGGGTAATGCCGGAAATTGGGATTTTGATCCTCTCGGCGGGGAAATAAAGGATGGCTTTGTTCACGGCAGGGGTACCGTTGACCAGGAAGGAGGCCCTGCTGCCTTTGTTACCTCAGCCAGGATTTTGAAGGAATTGGGCTTTGATAAGGATCTTAAGGTTTATTTTGTCGGAAGCGTGATGGAAGAGGACTGCGACGGGCTTTGTTGGAAATATATCGTCGAGGAGGATGGTATTAAGCCCGACTTTGCCATCAGTACTGCACCGACAAACCTAAATATATATCGCGGACATAGGGGAAGGATGGAAATTCATGTCAGTTTTTACGGTCTCGCTTCCCACGGCTCTGCTCCCGAGAGGGGTAAAAATGCTATCTATATGGCTTCCAGGGTGGCACTGGAAATCGAAAAGCTTAACAAAAGGCTTGCTTATGACGAGTTTCTGGGACAAGGTAGCATAACAATTTCTGAATTTGTTTCCGGGAGCCCCTCGCTTTGTGCAGTTTCCGATTTTGCCCGTCTGCATCTCGACAGGAGGTTGACATGGGGCGAAACCAAGGAATCGGCTATAAAAGAAATAGAGAGCCTGATAGAGGGAATGGATGCCGAAGTGGAGGTTCTTAACTATGAAGAAGAAGCTTATACGGGGATTAAATATGGTATGGAAAAATACTATCCTACATGGAAAATACCTGGAAGCCACAAAATAGTGCAGGCCGGTGTTAAAGCATTTGAAAAACTTTTCTCAAAAAAACCACTGATCGACAAATGGACTTTTTCGACAAATGGAGTTGTGATAAACGGTATCTATGGTATTCCAACAATAGGTTTCGGCCCGGGTAACGAAGTGCTTGCACATGCCCCGAACGAGAAGGTTGCTATTGATGATTTGGTGGCTGCCTCGGCCTTTTATGCAGCCTTTGCCTATGAGCTTTGATATGAATAATTAAGCCCGGCTCCAAACCTGCTACTTCAGAAAAAGGATTAAAATAATAGAAATATGAATCTACAACAAAGAATTAAAACGTTATCAGAAATAAAAACAGACCTTTATAAAAAAGATTTCCTTTTGACATGGGAAAAAAACGAAAATGATCTGAGAGCCATACTTCAAATAGCATCCTTGTTGAAGCTGATTAGGGAGCAAAACATTTCGCCTCGTCTTTTCGACTCAGGGCTAGCCGTTTCTATTTTTAGGGACAATTCCACACGGACGCGCTTTTCTTATGCTTCTGCTGCCAATATGCTAGGACTCGAAGTGCAGGATATGGACGAGACAAAATCGCAAATTGCTCACGGGGAAACAGTTAGGGAAACTGCCAATATGATTTCCTTCCTAAGTGATTTTATAGGCATACGCGATGATATGTATCTAGGTGAAGGAAACAAATACATGCGCGAGGTTGCCGCTGCCCTCGACGATGGTTATGAAAATAGTGTTTTGTCAACAAGGCCTGGAATAATAAACCTGCAATGCGATATGGACCATCCTACCCAGTCAATGGCCGACCTCTTGCACCTTAAAAAATATTTTGGTTCCCTGGATGAGCTAAAAGGCAAAAAGATAGCTATGACATGGGCTTATTCACCAAGTTATGGCAAGCCGCTTTCGGTGCCTCAAGGAATTATCGCTTTACTTACACGCTTTGGAATGACTGTGGAACTGGCTCATCCTGAGGCGTATAATTTGATACCGGAGATTGTTGGCCTGGCTGGCAAAAACGCCGAATTGAGCGGTGGCAGTTTTAAGGTAAGCAACAGTATGGAAGAAGCTGTTGCCGATGCCGATATTGTTTATCCCAAAAGCTGGGCGCCTTTTCATATAATGCAGGAAAGAACGGAATTTCTGAAAAATAAGGACAAAAAGCATCTGGCCGACCTTGAACTGGAGGCACTGAAAGAGAATTATAAGTTCAGGAATTGGGAATATAATGCCGAAAAAATGAAAACGACAAAAAACGGGAATGCCCTTTATATGCATTGCCTACCAGCAGATATCTCGGGCGTTTCCTGTGAAAACGGTGAAGTATCGGCTGAGGTTTTCGAGAAGTTTAGAATAGAAACCTATAAAGAAGCTTCGTATAAACCATATATCATTGCTGCCATGATGCTTGCAAACAGCTTTGAGAAACCGGCTGAAACTATCGAAAAAATAATTAAAGGGAGCTCTAAAAGAGTGTGGTAACGCAAGTAGTTTTATGGGCGTTTTTTCAATTCACCCCCCAATATGCTTAAATCGGCATTTCCTTTTACAGCAAATCCGTCATATATATCCAAATCGCAAGTCGAATAATGATTATTGCTTAAAATAGTGGAACTTGGTTGGGGGTCCCAGATTATGATGTCAGCATCGGCGCCAACTTTTATTATTCCCTTGTCGGGAAACATGCCGAAAACTTTTG
This sequence comes from Bacteroidota bacterium, assembly GCA_024279935.1. Lineage (GTDB taxonomy): Bacteria > Bacteroidota > Bacteroidia > Bacteroidales > F082 > BM524. Next base: position 26,772 of record JAJRQZ010000149.1, on the reverse strand, counting down.
CCGCATTAGCAGATGTTAGCGCAACAAATTGATTTATAGTTATTTTATTTGCAAGCACACCATAAGTATAAAGTAGTTTATGCCTGTGCTCCACTCCTCCGGCACCATTCGGGATTTTTCGGAAATCATCGATGCCATATTCTTTTTGTGATAGTGAAAAAGGACAATGATCCGTACCAATAGTGTCGATTGTTCCATCCCCCAGGGCTTCCCATAGTGCTAGGTTGTCATCCTCTTTCCTTAATGGCGGGCTCATTACATATTTAGCAGTATCATAAAAATCCCCTTTATATTTCGTGTCGTTCAGTAAAAGATACTGAGGGCAGGTTTCGGCATAAACCTCCTGTCCAAGTTTTTTCGCCTGCTTAATGTGCCTAAGCGATTCTTTTGTGGAGACGTGTACTATATAAATCGGGCAAGATGTTTCCTTTGCAAACTCAAGTGCTTTTTTAACTGCCCTGGATTCAGTCTCGTTGGGTCGCGAAAGCGGATGGTATTCAACACCTGTCTTGTTTTCCGCGGTGAATTTATTCCTTAGCCCGTCTATTTTATCGCCCATTTCGCAATGAACAGTTATGGTACCACCTTCAGCAGCAACTACTTTCATTACTTTTTTCAAACTTGAATCATCAAGCCCGATGCTGTCCTTATAGGCCATATATACTTTAAAAGTATTGTAACCTTTATTGATGCAATATCTTATTTCTTCTTTTAAGGAATCTCTCCATTCGATGGGACTTATGTGAAAAGAATAATTACATCTACAGTCTTTTGCCTCAATTAGGCGTTCTTTTAATGCGTCGGGAAGTTTTTGGCCTTTTTTTGGCGTAACGAAATCAATAATGCTTGTTGTGCCACCAAACAAAGCGGCCTTGCTTCCGCTCAGGAAATCATCGGATGAGAAACCTGCCTTGGTTGGTAAATGAAAATGCACATGTGGGTCGATACCGCCCGGCAATAAATATTTTCCGCTTGCATCAATAAAGTCGCAGTCAAGTAATTGTTGGTCAATGTGTTCAGATATTTGGGTTATTTTTCCTCCCTCGCATAAAATATCTGCCTGAAAACTTTCATCTTCATTTATTATATGCCCATTCTTGATTAACAACTTCATTTTGCTCATATTGACTTTTCAAATAATCCTTCTTTGGTTTCCTTGAAGCCAAGTTTTTTTAAATATTTTTTGTGGACAGGGGTTCCGGCCGTAGTGATAATTCTTTCAAAACCAACTTTCTTGAAATATTTGTTTAAATGATGATAAACATATTTGCCGTTCTTGAAATCCCTGTATTCCGGAATAACATAGTCGAGGCCAACTTTTAGAATATTATTGTCTTCCCTGTGAGCAAGGAAGATGCCGGTAACAGCCATATTCCTCAAAACAAAAAAACTAATGGTGTTTTTTTCGGCTTTGTATTCAAATCCGGGAAAGTATTTTTGGATGTCCTTCTTGTTATATTCCAGAAATTTAAGGAGATATTGATTGTTGGCTTTAATCTGCAGTGTATCAAATAGTTGTGATTTATTATAGATTTTAATCAAATAATAAATATCAACAATAACGATAAAACCGTTCAAGAGCATTACAGGGTAGGCGGAAATTAAAAAACCGTAGATGGCGAACGAACTGGCTCCAAGCAGGTTTATCCACCTGAATTTCACTATCGAGTTCATGGTCATCGAGAATGCTATTAGCCCCGAGGCCACATATCCTATATTTTGAAGTATTTGAGCGTCCATAATAAATAATTATTCGGCAAAAGTAATTATTTGATGCTTTGGCATCATAATCTCTCCCAAAGCTGTTTCGCCTGATATCTGCAAAAACCCAAAACTTCAGACTCGTCGATCTTTTGTGGGATTCTGTTTTTTACGATCAGTTGCCCGTTCGATATTACATGCTGTACATGATTGGAGGATAAACCGAAGATGAAATGGCCCAGGAAGTTGTCTTTATTTACCTCTGTTGGGGAATCATAGTCCAAAACCAAAAGATTATTGTCCCCGTCGCCATGAAAACTGTTGATGTCAAGATAATTATGAACCATACGGAAGCGCTTATACATTTCCGAAAAACTTATTTTGCCCATGCTTTGGCCAACAAAGTAAGCGTAGTGGGCGCTTCTTATCATGTCGCTGTGCATGCCATCGGTTCCAAGCATTATCCTGCTGCCGAGATTATTTGAATTAAAAAACCCAACACCGTTGTTGAGGTTGCTTTCGGTGTTTTGGACCACAAATGCGTCAGATTCCTTTATCAAGCTTCTTTCCTTATCGTTAATATGCAGGCAATGTGCCAGTATTGTTTTGCTTGAGCTTAGAAACCCGGAATCATTTAACCTTTCAACAACTCTTTTATTGTATTTCTTGATTGAATCTTCCTGGTCATATTTGTCCTCAGCAACATGGATATGTATTCCGGTATCATACTTCTGCATTAGCTCGGCAGCCATATCCAAAGTTGAACTGCTTAGCGTAAATGAGGCGTGAAGACCTACAAGTCCTTGATGTTGCGATAGATATCTGTTGGTTTCCTCAAGTCCCATCAGGGCTTTTTGTTTTCCGTCCCTGTCAGAAATCTCATAACATAGCAGATGGCTTATCCCTACTTTGTCAAATGCATCGGCAATTATGTCGAGCGATCCATCAATGAAGTTCGGCGATGCATGATGATCGACGATGAAGGTGGCACCTGCCTTGGCACATGCCGTTGCGGTGGCAAGCGCACTTGCTTCAATAGTGTTTTTATCGAGATTCTTATCGAGCTTCCACCAAATATATTTTAGTATCTCCACAAAATTCGCCGGATTTTTTTTGGGTGGCGGCATTCCTTTTGCCAAAGCTGAATAAGCATGATGATGCCCTACTGCAAACGACTTGCTGACAAATTTACCATTGCAATCGAGTATTTCATCCTTTTTGGATATTTCTGCCTTGCTTAAATCATCCAATAATTGTATAGAACCGTTTATTCCCTCTTCAATCCTGATATTAGTTTCTCTGAACACAAGGGTTTTCCAGTCGATGAATATTGCGTTTTTAAGAATCAGTGCCATTGTTCTTTTCTTTTAGTGGTAGTTCAAAACGTTTGTTGCCGTCAAAGGCATAAAGCGCATTTGCGACGGCGGCGGCCGTCGGTACAAGCCCTATTTCACCCATGCCTTTGGCTCCATAAGGGCCAATGGGGTCTTTCACCTCAACGCCTTTTACTATTATTTCAGGTGTTTCATGAGCGCGAAGGATTCCCAGTTTCCTCATGTTGTCATGAATCAAAAACCCGTCTTTCATTGGCAGGTCCTCTCTTAAGGCATACCCCAGGCCCATGTGCACACCACCTTCAATCTGGCCTTCAAAAAGCATGGGGTTCATGATTTTCCCGGCATCATGGGCTGCGATAATTTTCGTGATCTCACCATTATCGTTAATTGAACAAACTTGTGCTGCATATCCATAAGAATAATGGATTATCGGGTTTTCTTTATCTGTCCCCGGTTTGGAAGTCCAATCGCAAATAAACCGCCCTTTATAAACTTTGCCCGATAAATCTCTTAGGGATGATGTTTTTAAGTCGTTTTTTAGGTTTTTTGCGGCATCTATCACTGCAAGGCCAACTAAGGCTGTGGCGCGCGAGGATGTTGTCATGCCGGTTTTTATTTGTGCTTTTGTGTCAACCTCAACACGGATGATTCCAGCTTCTATTCCTGTTTCTTCGCATAGTGTTTGCAATGCCATATTATGCACTCCTTGCCCCATTTCCGTCCAGCCGTGTTTAAGGATGATTTTGTTTTCGCCAACTATTTCGATGATAACTTTGGACTCGTCGTCCATACCGTTTCCAACACCCGAATTTTTTATGGCACAGGCAATTCCTGCGTATTTGGCATTGTAGAAATCTTCCTTGACGGCTTTTAGGCATGCTCTAATCCCAACAGCCTCAAGTTTTTGTCCTGTTGATGTAGTGAGGCCATCCACAAGCGCGTTCTCGTAGCGGAATTTCCACCTGTCGAAATTTGCCTGTCGGCAAATGTCGTCAATACAGCTTTCCAGGGCAAAAGCAGCCTGGTTTGCCCCAAAGCCCCTCATGGCGCCGCTTGGGATATTGTTTGTATAAACTGTTTTTGCCTCTATATCTATTACAGGGATATAATATCCACCTGCTGCATGTCCGGCTACGCGCTCCATGACTTTCATCCCAACGGAGGCGTATGCTCCGGTATCGCCAACGGCCCTTAGTTTCAGGGCAGTAAATTTCCCTTTTTTATCGGTGGCTATAGTTATGTCCATATAAACCGGATGCCTTTTCGGATGCAAACGTATCGATTCCTCACGGCTCAAGCTTAGTTTTACCGGTTTGTTCAATAAAAAAGAAAATAATGCGGCTTGTCCCTGGACGCTAAGGTCTTCTTTTCCACCGAAACCTCCACCGTTGGGAATAAGGATGATACGCACTTTTTCTTCCGGAATTCCTAAGATCATCGCTATCTGACGCCTGTCCTCGTATATTCCCTGACTCTGACTGAATACCTCTATTCCACCATTGTTGCCTGGGCGCGCGATCGCAGCCTCTTTTTCCAGAAATCCATGTTCTATCCTCTGGGTTCGGTATTTTCCTTTACTAATGATTGCCGATTTTTTTATTGTACTTTCAACATCGCCGATAGTGAACTGTGTTGTTTCAAAATTGTTGGGCCTGACTGAATGGATTCGTTCGCCATCTATCGCCTCAAACACATCAGTTATTGGCTTAAGAACCTCATAATCAATGTTTATTGCCTTAATGGCCTGCCTTGCTACCTCCTCGCTTTCGGCAACAACCCCTGCTAAAACATCGCCTATGTAGTTCGTGGTCTCACCTTCGTCGAGCATTATGGGCCAGTCGTTTAAGATCAGGCCGATATATTGTTCGCCAGGAATGTCCTTTGCTGTAAAAACCCTTATGACCCCTGGAATTGCTTCTGCTTTTGAGATGTCGATTCTTTTAATCCTAGCCCTGGGATAATCACTGAATTTAAGCGCGGCGTACAACATTCCGTCCAAGAATATATCATCTACAAATTTGCGCTTTCCTATGGCTGTTTCATAAGCTTGATATTTCGGATATGAATCGCCAATTTTCCCTGAAGACTTTCTGGGTTCTACATTGTCCTGGTATTCAATTGCTTTTGCTGACTGCTGAATGGCTGATTCTATTTTTTTATATCCGGTACAGCGGCATAAATGTGGTTTTATGGCTTTGCGTATTTCATCAATATTTGGTCGTTGGTTCTCCTGTAAAAGAACTTTTGTCCGACTAATAAATCCGGGTGTGCAAAAGCCACATTGAACTGCCCCTTCGTTGACGAAGCTGTTTGCTAAAGTTTTTAAGACATAGGGAGGGAATCCCTCTGGTGTGAATATCCGGGCATCCCTCAACTTGCCCATTTTAGTGACGCATGACAGCTTAGCTTTACCATTTATTTCAACAGTACATGCTCCACAAGCGGCCTGGGCCGAACATCCGTCTTTTACTGAAGTGATATGTAAGGTGTTGCGAAGGAAATCAAGAAGGGTTTTGTCCTCATCGCCTTTATATTCGATTATTTTTCCATTTAGTGAAAATGTTATCATCTGTAGTTTATTTCTATAAGCCAAATATACTATAAATGAATGTAAATCCGTTTAAGGGTGTTCTTATAATACGGTTTTTGAAATTAACTTCATAAAACTTTCCATATTGTTCTCAATGGGATTTGGCATTTTTATAAGGGAGTTGATGCTCCTTAAATCTTTCAGCCCACTCCCTGTAAGGAGGACAATATTGTCTGAATTGTTTTCAAGTTTTTTATTTGCCATATAATTCAAAAATCCTGCAAATGCCGTTGCGGCTGCCGGTTCCGCAAAGAGTCCGGTGTTTTTTGAGAGTGTTGAGGATGCTATCAGTATTTCATCGTCGCTGACACATAAATATTCGCCCTTGTATTTTGAAATGAAATCTTGTGCCATATAAAAATTACGGGGGATGTCAACTGAAATAGAATCGGCCAAAGTTGTGCTGGCTTGAATCTCAAAATCATCGTTTTCGATATTTCTGATGAGATTATCGCTTTCTTTCGCCTGAACGGCAACAACACAAGGGATTTTATCTATAATATTGAGTTTTAGCAAGTCCTCAAATCCTTTATATACGCCTGAAATAATGACTCCATCGCCAACCGGCACAAAAATCCTGTCGGGCAGTTTATAATGCATTTGTTCAAAGAGCTCAAAAGCAACGGTCTTTTTTCCTTCAATAGTTAGAGGGTTGAAAGCAGTATTGCGATTAAACCAGCCAAATTCCTCGGTGGCTTTAATGCTTAAGTCAAAAGCGTCGTCATAAGTTCCGTTTACCGGGATAATATTTGCACCGTACATTATTATTTGAGTGAGCTTTGCGACTGGGGCATTGGCAGGAACAAGAATTATGGCCTTTTGGTTTTGCGATGCGCAGATCCCGGCCAGCGATGAACCGGCATTTCCGGTGGAGGCAGTGATTATAGTGCCTAGCCCTTTTTCTTTGGCATAGGCGGAAACCAATGCCGATGCCCTGTCCTTAAAAGAATAGGTCGGGTTTTGAGAGTCGTCTTTTAAATATAGATTAAACCCAAGACCGGAATTGCCGATCTTATCGATTAGATAAAGGGGCGTGTTGCCAACGCTTAGTCGCGGGAGGCTTTTTATGCTGTCGATTGGTAGTAAATCAATAAAATGAGATTGCGATAAATCATCGAAGCCCATATTGTTTTTAAGTAGCTCCTTAAAGTTATAAACCGTTTTTAAGATGCCTTTAGGCGGTGAAAGATTAGAGTTGTGAGCTTCGCACGAAGGGCATAGGTATCTCACCTCGTTTTCGGGGTGCTCCTTGCCGCAATTGGTGCATTGGTAGTGAAATTTCGTGCTCATGACTTTTAAGGCATTAGTAGTAAGCTAATTATAAATACTCATTTATAACTCCGGTTTTCTCGTTGAATTCCATTATTTCCCTGTCCCATTCTTCAACTTTTGAATAACGCGACGACCAATAGTTGTCATCGTACCATTGTGCGTTTAGTTCTTCTACGGTCTTTCCCTGTTGCTCTATCCATGTAAAATATTTTAGATTGTGCATCCGTTTCTTTTCGTAATAGTTCATCTCTATAATATGGTCGATGTTTAGCCCGAGCAGGTCGGCATCGAAACATACCGCAGCATCGCGATTACTGAAGTTTCCGTGAGAATCATTCTCTTCTACAAGCCGCGACTGGTACATCTCCATTGAATCCGTAGCAACTGAGAATACAATATCGTCCTCTGTCATTTCGTAGTATTTTGCCAGTTTTATCGAACCCATTAAGTTGGCGATACCCGAGATGCCCAATAAGTTCAATTGTCCTATAATCAACTTGTCGATACCTAATTCTTTTTCCAGGAAATCTTTTCCTGCTTTTTCGTTGAACAGGCGCATCAGGCGAATGTTCGGTTTGTCGTCGATGCCTGCGACCATATCCATGTTTTTAATGTTATGTATCCATGGAACATGCTTGTCGCCAATACCTTCGATACGATGTTCGCCATAACCGTTTTCCAAAAGGGTAGGGCACTGCAGGGCCTCACCCGCGCACACTTTCATATTTGGATAAACTTCCCTTAGATAATCGGTACAGCCCAGGGTTCCGGCAGAACCCTGCGTAAGGAAAACACCTGAGAATTTACTGTTTTCTTTCTTAATGGAATTGAAGACCTCTTCCATTGCCGGGCCGGTAACTGCATAGTGCCATAAAGGATTGCCTATCTCCTCGAATTGGTTGAGGTTTACGATGCTGTCGCCTCTCTCGGCTTTTAATTCCTTCACTTTGTCGTAAATCTCTTTTACGTTGCTTTCGGTTCCGGGGGTTGCAAAAACCTCTGCGCCCACCTTGTGCAGCCAGTCGAAACGTTCCTTCGACATTCCTTGTGGTAAAACTGCAATCGACTCGCAACCAAGGAGATGAGAATCATAAGCGCCTCCACGGCAATAGTTTCCGGTTGAGGGCCAAAGTGCCTTTTGACGGGTAGGGTCGAAACGTCCGCTAATGAGTTTCTCGACTAAGGGGCCGAAGGTAGCGCCTACCTTATGAGCCCCGGTGGGGAAATATTTTCCTATTAACAATATTATCCTTGCTTTTACACCTGTAAGCTCCTGTGGTAATTCCAAATAATTCACATTGCCAAAACCGCCCCCATTGCTAATGGGCTCGTTTTTCCAGTTGATCCTGAATAGGTTAAGTGAGTTTAGGTCCCATAATCCTATTGACTTTAAATTCCCCTTGATTTTCTCAGGGATTAATTCGGGATTGCGCATTTGCTTGTAAGTAGGTAGTATTATCTTTTTTTCGCGGCAGCGCTTTATGGTGTTCTCTAAAATTTGTTCTTTTGTCATGTACATATATTTTAATAACTAGTTCTTTGATTTGATTTCTTGCAAATTACAATAAAAACTTTCAGCAGCAAGCATAAGGATGCTCATTTCGGCCGGAATTTGCATAAACTGTTCAAACTTGCTGTCGGTGAGCAATTTGTAATCTTTTATATGCATATCTTTAGTATTTAGCTTCACCCATACGTTTTTGTTCTCAAATATAAAGTTGTCATCATCCCTTACTAATTTATGCAGTTGCTTGTCGTAATATGCAAATAAATAATCGATGCCGTTTTTCTTCCCGTAATAAAAGCCGTCCTTTTCTTTTTCAAAAACTTCTTTATTGAAATAAAGATGGGGCTTTTCTATAAAAGGGGCATCTGCCGTAGGGCAGAAAGTAGTGCAGTTGCCACATTCGTTGCACCAATCGGCAAGATGGATGATCTGACGTTTTTGTTTTATGCTAAATATGTGCGTATAACTTCCATCTATACCTTTCTCACTAATCTTTTGAAGTTTAAATGATTGAGGTTCAATCTTAAAGGAGTGAAACGCAAGATTCGGGCAAACTGTTGCGCACACATTACAAACTTCGTCGCATAATAAACATCGTGAAGCTTCTGTTATTATTTCTTCTTTTGAGAGAGTTGAGTTAGTAAGGTTGAAGTTCTTTCTGTCGGAAAGAGATGTTTCCCTGGGGTTTTGTGAATGTATTCTTGTTGATTTGGCAATTGCAAGTTGATTGTCGTCGAATTCTTTATCGTAATGATCATGCTCGGGTTTGTTAGCGGCTCCCGCTTTTTTGATTATCTCCTCTGCTGCCTTTCTGCCGTCCCCAATTGCGTTAATGGCCGTAGAAGCACCTCGTAGGGCGTCGCCACCGATAAATATGTTTGGTATTTTGGTTTCGTATTTGCCTTTTTTTGTAATAAGTTCTTCCTTTGTTGCAAAGTCTATATCTATTTCCTGTCCTATGGCAGGAATCAATGTGTCAACTGAGAGCTCAAGATATGAATCCGGTATTACAACGGGCTTAGCCCTCCCGGAGCTGTCTTTTTCGCCTAGTCTCATCTTTTGGCACAGCAGCGATTTGATTTTTCCGTTTTCTGATATAATTTCAACGGGGCTTGTTAGTTCCGTTATTTTAATGCCTTCGTCAAGCACGGCTTTGATTTCCCCTGCATCAGCCGGCATTTGCTTGATCGTCCTTCGGTAAACAATAGTAACTTTCCCGTTTTTGCCTATCATTCGGTATGCCGTGCGGGCAGCATCCATAGCAGTATTTCCGCCACCGATAATTAACACGTTTTTCCCAATACCACTTCTTTTGTTTTCTTTTGTTCTAAACAAAAAATCTAGAGGGTCAAGTACTCCCTTGCTGTCAATTCCCTGTAATTCAGGTATCTTTGATTTTTTCGCTCCTGTGCCAATATAGATATAATCAGATTCTTGTTTTAGTTTTTTAAATAGTTCATTGTTGACATCGGAATTATAAAAAATATCAACTCCAAGTTTAATGATAGCGTTAATATCCTGACTAATAGCCTCATCGCTTAAGCGGAATGCAGGGATTGCCCCTTGAACCATTCCGCCGGCTTTTGCCTTGCTTTCAAAAACCTGCACCCTGAAACCTGCTTTTGCCGTAAAATATGCACATGATAAACCGGAAGGTCCTGCACCAATTATCGAAATAAGGGGTGTTTTATTTGCATTAGTGTTTTTTGTGTAATTACCAATTATATAGTTTTCAGCAACAAATCTTTTTACTTCCCTTATTAAAACAGCTGAATCATAATTTATGCGCGTACATTTTGTTTGGCAAAGATGGTCGCAGACCATGCCCGTTGAATGTGGGAAAGGATTTGTTTTGAGAATTACTTCTGCGGCTTTTCCGAAATCACCCTTTGAACTGTAGTACAAATAATCAGGGATTCCTTGATTTGTCGGGCAGGTATCAATACAAGGCGCGTGTATGCAATCGAAAGTGCTTAATTTGCGTTGTGTTTTGATGCTGGGTTCAGTGAATCCTGTTTTTCTATATAGTTTTGATTTCAGTGTCTCAGCAGCGTATTCATTGAGTTTTATTAAAGCCGATGCTTTATTAACGATTGATGTGTCTTTCAGATTGTCAATATATTGTTTTAGCCTTCCATAGCCTCCCGGTTTCAGCAGGTCGCTGCAGACCGTTACAGGGCTCAGTCCGCAATTTAAGGTTTTGCTTATGTTGAAAGCATCGACACCACCGGAAAAAGAAATGTTCAGTTTGCCCTTGAAATCATTTTGTAGTTTGGCTGCAAGGTTTATTGAAACAGGATGCAAGGCTTTGCCGCTCATATACATCATTTCTTCATTTGTATTGAAAATGTCCTTATGATTTCTGCTCTCCAAAGTGTTGGTTAATTTAACCGCAAACTGAAGACTGCACATCTGAGCCTTTTTTTGAAGGTTTTCTATTATCTTTGTTGCATCCTCATATTTCAGGTCATGATCGAAAGCAATGTCAGGAACCCGGGTGTCGAAACCGGAGTTCGATATTATTTCAAGTAGTTTTTCTTTACCCAATAAAGTTGGGTTTAATTTGATAGAAGTATGTAGTTTCCTCTCTTCAATTAAATATAAGCCAATTGTCTCTATCTCGTCCGCAGGGCAACCATGCATTGTGGACAATGTGATATTGTCTGATATACAGGGATTTATATTTATGTTGCCTATATCCGGATAAATATTTTCAATACTCCTGATTTTTTGGTCGAGCTCAGTTGAGGCATCTTTCATCTTATTGAGGAACCATTGTACCTTATCGCTCAGAATACCTTTTAAATCGTAGCCTACGCTCATATTAAAAATTGTACCAATATCTGATGAGTGCCAGGCGAACTTATCCTTAAGTATATGAATTATTATCCAGGCATCGAGATATTGTTCGAAAGACTGCTGGATTTTAAGTTCTTGCGACCATTCGCAATTATATCCTTCGTCTTGCATATCGATGCAAGGTTTCGGGACATCTAGTTCGTCAAGGGTTTGGACAGTTTTTAATTCTATGAACCTTGCGCCGCAAAGCCAGGCAGCTACAATATTTTGAGACAATTGTGTATGCGGTCCGGCAGCAACGCCAATGGGAGTTTCAAGAGTCTTGCCGTAGAGCTGGCTCCTTAATTTGCTTTTATTTACAGGATTAAAAAACATTGTTTCCGTAATGCCGAATATGCTTTTTTGATTGTCATATTGGGATAAAATTATTTTCAATATTTTATCTAATGGCATTGTCGAAAAACTGTCGGTCATAAGCTTATTATTTCGGAAACAAATCTAATGAAAAGGCTGGAAAAATCAATATTTGTTTATATTTGTTTATGAAAAGGATATTTAATGAAACATAATAGTTCAGCGGTAATCCTGGCAGCCGGGCATTCTTCCCGTATGGGCAAAAACAAGTTTGCGCTCGAGCTTGCCAACGGGATGACATTCCTTGAGAACATTATTATTGCCTATGACAAGATGGAGTGCAATTCGATAGTTGTTGTTGCCAATAGAGGTGGCGCTGCTTTTTTTAAATCTTTTTTGAAGAACAAGTACCGCAGGCTTCAGCTGGTAGAGAACCATGAGGTTGACAGAGGAAGGCCTTATTCTATACGGCTTGGTTTAGAAAAACTTAAGAACTGCCATAGTGTTTTTATTCATAATGTTGATAACCCCTTTGCTGATTCTGCAATCCTGAAGATGATGGACGAGAGCATCAGGGATAATGATTATGTAAGGATATTATATAAGGGGAGGGGTGGCCATCCGGTTTTATTGTCAGCTAAAATCATTAAGGAAATACTAAGTCTCAAGGTGGAAGCCATAAATCTCAAAACTATATTAACCTCGAACAAGGGAGTTGACCTGGAAGTGTCGAACAGCAATATTTTAATCAATATAAATACCGTTGATGATTACGAAAAATTTACCTTTGCCCAATCCAAAACAGGATGAACACTTTAAAGAAATCTATGAATATCTGGGAATTTATAAGTTCGAGACTAAAAAATGATTGTAAGGTTGTTTTGCTGGTGGTTATTGATAATAAGGGTAGTAGCCCGGGCAAGAAGGGCTTTAAGATGGCTGTGTCAAGCGACGGAAAACTTTCGGGTTCGGTCGGGGGCGGGCAAATGGAATTTGAGATGGTGGAATTGGCAAGAAAGCAATTTGAACGGCCCTCTGGAATATTCCTGAAAAAACAAATCCACAACTCATCGAAAGATGAAGATTCCTCGGGTATGATGTGCTCAGGAACCCAATGGATTGCATTTTATACGCTGGATAGCACTTATCTGCCCCTGAGCGAATCAATCAGGAAATCGAAGTCGGGGAGGCTTGTATTTAACGAAAACGGTTTTGTGTTCAACCGCGAACTTAGTTCGAACAGCCATTTTAGCAGCATTATCAGCGATAAGGAGCACTGGAGCCTTACAGAACGACTTGGTTTCAACGACTTTTTATACATCTTTGGTGGTGGACATGTGAGTGTTGAACTGAGTATGATTTTCAAGAGGCTGGGTTTCCACATCAGTGTGTTCGATAATAGGGATAAGTATCTAACTACCTATAAACAAAATGTTTACGCTAATTCGAAAAAGATTATCAATTATAAGAGAACAGCAAAATATATACCTGAGGGAGATAATGTTTATGTGGTAATCATGAGTTTTGGGCATAAGAGCGACATGAGGATTCTTAAACAGCTGCTGAACAAGGACATTAGATATCTTGGGATGATGGGCAGCAAGACTAAGGTAGCGGTTATATTCAAGAAGTTATTAGCAAAGGGATATGCCAAAGAAGCCCTGAAAAAGGTAGATGCGCCTATAGGCCTGGATATCAACAGCAGTACGCCAACGGAGATTGCTATTAGCATTGCGGCAAAAATTATCAAGGAGAAAAACTCGGGAAATTAAATTAATCTTCAAACAAATCCTTGTGCCTGGAATAATTATCCCATTTTTCGAGGACTGTTTGCATATCGGCGGGCATCTCGGACTCGAAGAGCATCTTTTTGCCGCTGGACGGATGAACAAAGCCCAACAAATATGCGTTCAAGGCCTGGCGAGGTAGGATCTTAAAACAATTTTGAACGAATTGTTTGTATTTTGTGAAAGTAGTTCCCTTTAAAATTTGATCTCCGCCATATCTGGCATCATTAAACAGAGGGTGGCCGATATAACGGAAGTGCGCCCTAATTTGATGTGTCCTGCCGGTTTCCAACTGGCATTCGACCATGCTCACATAACCAAGGCGTTTTATGATCTTATAATGTGAAATAGCATGTTTGCCGTATTCGCCACCAGGAAAAACAGTCATTACCCTCCTGTCTTTCAGGCTTCTGCCAATGTGTCCTTCAATAGTCCCCTTGTCTTCTGCAAAGTCGCCCCAAACTATGGCATGGTATTTTCTGTCGATGCTGTGGTCTAAGAACTGTTTTCCTATCTTGCTTTGAGCAAGCTCGTTCTTGGCAAGCATTAATAAACCTGATGTGTCCTTGTCTATCCTGTGGACAAGATAGCCGAAGCCGTTTTCTATTTTCTGATCTGTCTTTGCAAAATAATATGCGAGTCCGTTGAGCAGGGTTGAATCATAGTTCCCGTGTCCGGGATGAACTACCAAACCTGCCTGTTTATTGATGATCAAAAGGTCGTCATCCTCGTAAATTATATTCAAAGGTATCTCCTGGGGGAAAATCTCTATTTCGCGCGGTGGTGTTGACAAAACTATACTTATAACATCTCTTGGCCTTACTTTATAATTTTGTTTTACGGCCTTCCCGTTTACCAGGATGTTTCCTGCCGCAGCTGTTTGTTGAACTTTGTTTCGAGAGACATTTTCAATTTTGCCCTGTAAGAATTTATCGATCCTCAATGCGGATTGACCCTGATCGGCAATAAATCTGAAGTGTTCGAACAACTCACCCTTTTCATCAGTAATTTCCTGATTCTCGTGTTCCATGCTAGTTGATTATTAGTTTTGAGCTGAGTATTTTATTTCCGTCAATTACTTTCACAAGGTATAGTCCTTTAGGTAAATTACTGATAAAAAATGTTGTATTTGCGTCTTTTCTTTCAATCACAGTTAATCCATATAAGTTGGACACCTTTATAATAGCATCTACCGGATTGCTGATGCTGGAGATGTCAAGCCTGAATTGTGTATTTGCAGGATTTGGATAAATCTTTATGTGTGATGAGCCTGCTTTTTGTTCGTCAGTGCCAAAAACCAGTTCGTTGCCCACACTTCCGATAATTGGCCGTATCATCAAACTGCCGTTGAAGTTGCTCTGATACCAAATTCCTTCTATATTATAAAACAAGTTGTTGCTCGAATTAAAGTGGGTGTCGAAACCAACGTTAAGCAATCCGGCTTCATATTGTTCCCAACCAACATAGAACGTTCCGCTCAATACTTGAGGTTCATCGAAAATGTACGAATGAAACTTATATAAACCATTTTCCCATTTTGGTTTAAGACCTTCCTGGCGCATAACAATGTCGCCGGGGACGCCGTTATTGTCGCGATAAACGAGCAGGTCGAAAGATTTTTCGTTGGAGTTGTTAAAGGTTTTGTTGAAATACATCTGTACCCCGTAAATAGTATCGGCGAGGCTTAACGTAAAACGGTAGCCTAAACTTGCTCCTGCCGGTTCAAGCCCATATCCAAATTCGGGCGTGCCATCGTCATAAGCATAATAATTATAAAATCCCTGACGGTAAATTGCAGAATCCACAAGGATGTTCGCTTCGGAAGAATCGCTTATATAGTGCTTTATAATATATGATGCCGTGTCAACATCAAAATCGAAATTAAAAGAATTTGTAGGAGGACATGCATGTGCCGCCCCGCATCCCGTTTCGCAGTTTTGAAATCCGAATGAGTAAAAAGGAGGCAGGTTGCAACTTCCCCCGTTATAGGACTTTTTATAGTCGCCGTTTACTTGTTGCAGGCTGTATCTGTAATTAGTGTTATGTCCGATTTTGTCGAGATTAGATATATACATCTCAATATCAGGGCGTAACGTATTGATAGGCGCATCGGCTTTATACTGTCTGTAAGGCATTACCTCATATTTTTTAAGAAAGCTTGGCGCCCTTTCGGAGAAAACGAGCCTGCGATAGGTTGTGTCGGAAATTTTTCTGTTATAATTCAAATATATATAATCAACATTCCATTGGTCCACATTGCTTTTCCAGCTTGGAATCACATCGTCGGCAATACTTGCGTAATTGCGGAACCGGAACTGGAAATTGTCGTGGAAATAGATAGTGTCGATTATAGGTATCATCACCTGGAGGAAGTCCTTGTCATATAAATCCTGGAATTCCGAAAGTTTCATTCCTTCGGTACCCCAAACCCTCTCCCAAATATATTCGGCTTCCATTACCGAATCGCAAAGAACTGTAACAAACGGATCGTTAATTGTTAGAGTGCTGTAATTAATAATATAGAGATTAGTGTCGCAGCCGGGCGGGCTCCATAGTGTGTCGCCCGGGAAAATAGTGTCGGAGCCCAATGAGTTCAAATAATATTCTATGTTCACGTTTATTGAATCATAATGCGTAAAAACCGTGTCGCCGGTGGGATGGCTCATTTCAAGTATTAATGTGTCCCAGGGCTCAGGCTCCTCGCCACGACCTTGGGGTTGATAGTAAAAACTCAGGTAAAGAGAGTCGGCGGGGCTTAATTTTCTGCTGACAGGGTAGAAAACCGAATCCAGCCTGATTGGTTTCGACGTCAACACATCAGCCTCGAAAGGTATCCAATCGGCATTTGAGTAAATGGCCCCGGTTTCGTCTATGGCGTCAAAAGTTGCAACACCGATATTGGTCGGACGAAAGGGGAAATCGCTATTGACGAACACATAATTGTCCATCCATAAGCTAGCATCAGGATAAACTTTTGAGCTAGCGAAGTCATCAAAAAAAGGAAGCTTCAGTTTTTGGGCTACTTCAATAGAGTATGCGATATTATTCGTCGGTGATTTCTTGTTTTCCTGTTTGACGGATTCGTTGAACTGAAGTCCGTTGAGAAGTTCCTGAGCATTTAGCGTGCTGAAACCCAAAATGATCAATAATGATAAAAAAGCTTTAAAATTCATTGTTTATCTTGGCGTTATTTTCAAAATTAGCTGAATCGACATCAAGTGTGTCCGAAGTGAACTTTAAGAGATATGAGTCGAAATCGAAGGATTCGTCGGAGCGGTACCAAATATTTATTTCCTTGCCCAATTCAACTAAATCGGTCTTCGATATATCTGGTTCTGTTTTATACACCCTGGCGTGACT
Source organism: Bacteroidota bacterium (assembly GCA_024279935.1). Taxonomy (GTDB): domain Bacteria; phylum Bacteroidota; class Bacteroidia; order Bacteroidales; family F082; genus BM524. The sequence continues at coordinate 10,065 of JAJRQZ010000149.1, read as the reverse complement.
GCTGTCGTCAACATCCATAAAATACTCTTTTCCTTTGTTTAAGGAGGCATAATGGAGTGCCTTTACGGCTTCTCTTGGTTTTTTTGCTATCAACAACGGAAGATTTACTTTAACATCTATTTTGCCCTTTCCTACTACAAGGTCTATCTCCGAACCAGTATTGATCTCAGTGCCCTCCTCTATGGTTTCGTCGTCGATCAATTGGTCTATTACGGCATTCCTTGCAAAATAGTCCGCGTAATTCAAATGCCCAACTTTAAGCTTGTTCATTTCCAAAGTAACAATGGCCTGCCGCAGCGATAGGTTTTTTAGGTTGGGCATTATTGTTTTTTCAGGCTGTTGTGCGACAACGGTCAAGTAAATATGCCTGCCTTGTTTTACTTTGGATCCGGCTTTTGGGTTTTGCATCAAGATTGCTCCTTTTTCATTGCGTTTATCATAAACGGAGTCGATAATGATAAGGTCAAAATATTCATCATAGTGATTGTCAATAAGCTGGCCAACCGTTTTTCCGTAAAAGTCGGGCACTAAATACACTTTGCCATGTTGAGTGTATATATCCAGCGACTTTAAAACGCCAAAGAAGATAACGACTATCAATAGTAAGATAATCCCGAAATGAATATAAAAATTTTTGCGACCAAGGAAATAAAAGAAACCCATTGTTTTAAATTATTTTTGTCAGTCATTGATAATAGAGATTGACAACCTGATAACTTTGAAAGTGTAAAAATATTGCAATAATTAATGGGCAAAGTTAAGAATTATTAGGTATTTCTGGGCAAAGGAATTTTACGATATTGTCCTCGATAATATTGTTGATGATCAATCAGTGCCGTTTTTCAGGAACTGTACCAGTTTAGCCATGGCTTTGGCCCGGTGGCTTATTTTGTTTTTCTCCTCCGGGGTCATTTGGGCAAATGATTTATGACAGCCTTCAGGGAAAAAAACGGGATCGTAACCAAATCCTGAACAACCATGTTTTTTCCGTGAGATGCTACCATTGGCTACCCCTTCAAATAAATATTCTTTATCGTTGATGATGAGTGATATAACTGTTCTGAAACGTGCTTTTCTGTTTTCTTGTCCCTCAAGCTTCAACAATAACTTTTTGATGTTTGCCTCACTGTCGCCTTCTTCACCGGCATAGCGCGCCGAATATACTCCCGGGTCGTTATCAAGGACTTCAACCTCAAGACCGGTATCATCGGCGAAAACATCAAGCTTGAATTTATCATGTATCACTTTTGACTTTAAGGATGCATTTTGGTCTAAAGTAGTGCCGGTCTCGGCTATGTCCTCGTTGAAACCAATCTCGCTCAGGCCTGAAATATAAAACCCATTATTAAGTATTTGTTTTATTTCTTGAAGCTTATGTGGGTTGTTTGTTGCAAAAATTAGTTTGTGCATACTTAAAAACGTTTATAAAACGGCAAAAGTAATATTTCGCATCTTAATAAGGTTTTATTTATTCTTTAATTTTGCAAAAAATACATAATGGGATATGAAAGGCTTGGCTCACCATTGGAAATGGCTTGCAGCGATTTTTTTAACGGGGAAATTAATGCCATAATAACTATTCATAGCGATAAGGCGGATAAGGAAGAAATTCCTGTTTCTTACTTTTTCCGTTCCTACGAAGATATGCCCGAAATCGAAAAGCTTGCGCTATCGATGTGTCAGGGTGAGGTGTTGGATATTGGCGCCGGGCTTGGTGCGCATTCAATCTGGCTTCAGGAACGCGGAATTGATGTTAGTTCGCTTGAAATTCAGGAAGGCTTGGTTGCATTAATGAGAAAACGGGGGCTTGATAAAGTTTATGCCGGTGATGTATTTGAGTTTTACGGACAAAAGTTCGATACGCTCCTGCTACTGATGAACGGTATCGGTATCGCCTCTGATCTTGCCGGTCTGGAGAGGTTTTTGGCTCATGCCAGGTCCCTTCTTAAAAAGGGAGGGAAAATATTGCTTGACTCGTCGGACCTGCTTTATTTATACCAAGAAGGCGATGGCTCCCTTTTGCTTGACTTGAGCGAGGAATACTATGGAGAAGTGGAATATGAGTTTGAATACAATGGAATAAGGTCAAAGCCTTTTAAATGGTTGTTTATCGACTTTGGCAACCTGGATTATTATGCTCGCAAAGCTGGTTTTGAGGTGGGCTTGATAACAGAAGGAAGCCATTTTGATTATTTGGCTTGTTTAAGCATGATTAGCTGAGACAGGATCCCAGTCGATTTCGCCAATGCCGTTCTCGCGAAGTATTTTATTGGTTTTCGAGAAATGCTTACAGCCGAAAAAGCCCCTGTTGGCGGAGAGAGGGGAGGGGTGAACAGTCGTTAGGATATAATGCTTGTCGGTATCTATTAATTTCTTCTTGCTAATGGCAAAATTCCCCCATAACAAAAAAACAATTCCTGCTCTCAAGTCGCTAATGGTTTTTATTGCCATATCGGTAAACCTTTCCCAACCCCTATTATGATGCGATGCTGCCTGGTTGGCCCTAACCGTCAGTATAGCGTTGAGCATCAAAACTCCCTGATTTGCCCACTTTTCAAGATTTCCGGTCTTGGGTATAGGAATATTCAAATCGTCGTTTATTTCCTTATAAATATTCCGCAAGGATGGCGGGATTTGAATGCCATGTGGAACAGAGAAGCTTAAACCATGAGCCTGGCCCGGCCCATGATAGGGGTCCTGTCCGATAATTACTACCTTTACGGCATTTAGGGGGCATAAGTTGAAAGCCGTGAAAATCTTGTTCCCTGGCGGATATATTTTGTGATTCGATTTCTCTTCTTTCAAGAATGATTTTAAGGATTTAAAATAGTCCTTTTCAAACTCATCGCGCAGGGCTTCCAGCCAACTTTCCTCAATTTGTGGATTCACTTGATAAAAATTTGTGTAAACTTAGCAATAATCTATAAAAAAGCTTGTTATTTATAGAAAATCTGTTTTTCTTTGTCAGAGATACTATATATTATCATTTTATAAAAAGACATTCAAATTTATGAAGAAATTATTAGTACTTATTTCCGCCGCGGTTTTATTGTTTGCTTTTGCAACATCTTGCACATCTTCAAGTAAATGCGCTGCTTATGGCGAAACACATAAGTATCAAAAAGAATCGAAATACTAGAACGTTTTTTCTTTATTTTACTTATCAACCTCAAGTGTTGAAAATTTGCATTTTATGAAAAGTCACGCCTATATCTTACTTTTCTTGGCAATGCTGTTGTTTGGCATTGATGCAAATGCTCAGTTCGATACCGAATTCCTTGATACATCCGAGAATAAAGTACTCTATAACAGAACAACGACATACGGGTTCGTATCAAACAATTTAGGTTATGGCGTACAGTACCGTAGCGGTAAGCGCATGTCGATATTCAAAACCCGGATGTGGGACTTTAGTTTTACTTACTATCGCGCACTCAACCAAATAAAGCTTCAACAACCTTATGAGAATGCTAAAAGGTACATCTTTGGCAAGAAGAACGATACTTTTTTCCTACGAGGAGGTGTGAGCTGGAAGAGACTTCTGAACCGAAAACCGTATTGGGGTGGGGTGGAAGTTAGGTTTGTTTACGGTACAGGAATAAGCTTAGGTATTGCCAAGCCTTACTATCTCTACGTTATTTATCAAACCAACCCGGGCTATTCTCCTCCATCGTATGAGATAGTTGCGCGTGTTTATGATAAGGATCCCGCGAAAAGAGATTGGCTTGGGGAATTTGGCAGGGCGCCTTTCTCAAATGGCTTCGGGGAAATAACTATTCATCCCGGTGCATATTTTAAGCTGGGGCTTAACTTTGAGTTTGGAAAAGAAAGCACAAAGATGAAAGTATTGGAGGTGGGCACGACCATCGATGCATTGCCTGCCGGAATGACGGTCATGGCCTATTCAGAGAACCAAATTATTTTCCCTCAATTGTATATTAGTCTTAGCTGGGGCAAGCGCTTCAATAAATATTAGGTTTCTTGATAAAACCTAATCTTATTCTTTGTTACTACTCAGCAGTAGAGAAAAATATTAACTCATTGGTTACCTATCCGTTACGTCACGATTTTTGTTTGAAAAACACAAAATTTCCGCCAAAACTACTGAGATTTCAAATATATAGCCCCACGCTGAAGCATGGGGCTATTGATAATCAACTTGATAAACCTGCTGAGTAGTAACTATTCTTTTAATAACTGCTTTATATAAAAAAAAAGGGCTTTGAGTTATCAAAGCCCTTTAATAAGTTGTTTATTTATAACTATTTGATAAATAGTTTCTTGTTCACTGATAGCTTGCCGCGTTTTATATCAATCATATAAACTCCTTTCGATAGTTTATTGTCAATATTTAAATTAACAATGTTAGATCCAACACTTGAGGTAAATGAAGTTTGGTAAATCATTTTACCATTCATATCGCTAACAGTAATTTGGTATTCAGCAATATCGTTACTATTTATATCAATGCTAAAGTCGCCGTGTGAAGGATTAGGATATAAAATAACTGATTTTTCCGTAAAGATATCTTTTATCGCGTCGGGACCTTCAACCTCGAACGACCAAACATTGCTCCAGGAAGAAGTATCCAGTCCTGCAACTCCCCTAACTTTCCAGAAATAAGTTTCCTTTTCCTCAAGCGGGCTTATTATTTGATAAAATGACTTTTCGGTAAAACCGATCTCAGGTGTCGGGAAATTTGAATCTTTGTCGATAAAAATTTCATACGAAACCGCACCAGGAACTTCTTCCCAGACAAACTGAACGCTTCTGATTACTCCAATGGCATTGTCCTCAGGTGCTAGAAGAGTTATATTGTCGAGAGTAGTAAAGCTACTTGGGTCGGTCCAGTCGGAAATATCATCAGGATGTTCGGCCCTTACCCTCCAGAAGTATTGTTGCGAAAAGTTGAAGTTATTAATAGTAACGGAATTCGAATCGCTAATATAATTCAGTGAGGCAGCAAAGTCATCGGTTTTTGAAACTTCCACATAATATCTTGTAACCCCGCTGTATTCGCTCCATTCAAAAGTAATTTTCAATGGTTCGTCACTACTGCCGTTCGAGGGGGATACTATTTCAGGATATGCAAACGTTGTCATTGATTTGGCAGCCGACCATGCCGATGTATCCGAGGCGTGCATTGCCCTCATCCTATAATAGAACGATTTGCCGAACAAAAGGTTTGTAAAGTCATAATTTGTCGAATCGGCAACAACACTAATAATTTTGGCAAATGGGCTGTTAAAACCCTCTCCTGCTTTATTAATCAAGCTTCCGCCATCTCCTGCGGCAATACCATATCCTGTATTTACAAAAACAGTATTTAAATTCGATGTTGTCCCGGAGGTGATTTGTGACCATTCAGCACCATCATAAACCAACATGGTCCCTGATTTGCCCACTGCATAACCAGTTGAGCCGTCAAATGAAATGCCATAAAGGTTTTTACTTGTGATTCCCGAGATCTCAGTCCATTCAGTGCCGTCATAATGGTTGATCTTGCCTGATTTAGATGCAATCCAGCCATCAGTTGCTGAGTTGAACCATACTGAATAATGATCCTTGGTTCCTACGTCGCTGCCTGTCCATTCCGCACCGTTATAATTAATCACGACCTTGCCTTTTCCGCAAGCCCAGTAATTGTTTGCGTCAACAACATCAATATCATATAAGTTGTCAGTTATTTCCGAACCTCCATCCGTCGCAGTCTCAACGGTAAATGTTCCTGATGCGTATTTTAATATCAGCCCGCCGTCGCCAACGGCGTATCCATTGTCTGCATCAGCAAATGCGACACCCGCAAGATTGTCCGTAACACCAGCATCAAGTGCAGTCCAGGCATTACCGTCGTAACTAAGGAATGTGCCGTTGCTACCAACGATGAACCCATTATCCGCATCCACGAAATAAATAGCGTTAAGCGCTTCTGAGGTCCCAGCGTCAACTGTTGACCATTCAGTACCGTTGAAATGTAATATGGTTCCGGCATCGCCTACCAGCCACATGTTTGTTTCATCGATAATGAAAGACCCAAACAAATCGTCAGTAATTTGTAATGCGACATTATTCCAGATATACGAGGTGTCGATTTGGATTTGATATTTTGACAAGCCTGTTAATTCATTCCAGCTCACATTGGGATCGGCATAAACCATTGCTCCGTCATTGGGTTTGTCCAAAAAAACAGTAGTTGCTACCGTAAAACTCCAAGTTTCCGACCAATCAGAGACATCATCACCGTCAAAAGCTTTTACTCTCCAAAAATATGTCCCGCCGAAATCCAACTCAGTCATATCTTTTGCGGTAATATCTGTTTTCGGAAAAGTAACGGCATCACTAAAGTCCTCTGTAGTTGCAAGTTGCAATTCATACAAAACCTCTAAAGTCCCGCCGGTTACTGCATTCCAATCGAGGGTAATGTTAGGTGCCAGCTCAGTATCCCCGTTTTCAGGTAAACTTAAGGACGGGGCATAAACTCTTTGTTGTCCGTAAAGCGATACCGCAAAGAGCAGCATTATTAGACTTAACATTGAATATAGATTTCTCATATCTGATTTTTTTTCTTTTTGCGATAAATTAATTAACCATTATTTTGTTGGTATAAATTTTCCCTTCGGAGGCTGTTCTAACAAGATATGTTCCTGTTTTAAGCATATCGATATTAAGGTTTAAAACATTGTTGCCCTTGTTCAGCATCCTTTCGGTATCGATAAGCAATTTGCCACTCAAGGCGTAAATGGAAATCCTGGCATTTGTGTTTTCCGTAGCGTCGATTTCGATGTTAACATACTCATGCGAAGGGTTGGGATAAACTACAAGGCTTAAATACTTGTTGCTGTTATCTTTTATTTCGCCAACACCTGTAGGTGGTTGCCAGAATTTACCTGTGTAGAACAATCCTCTGCCGTAGGTCGCAGCATAAATTAACCCTTTGTTGTGGACACCCTCAAAAACGAACTCTTCACCGTTTTTCTCTATGGTGATTTTTTCCTTGCCAATCAGTTGTTGTTTCAGCTCAAAAACTGGAACGCTTCCCATTGCTGAGTATTCTTGATTCCAGCTGGGAGAAGTTGATGTGATATCGGAAGTGCTAAATACCCCGTTTTCCGTACCTATGATGGCTATATAACCATCTTTCATTTCGATTACCGAGGAATAAACCGGCATTTTTGGCAGGTTTCCTTGTTTTGATTCAAAGGTCGGAACCTGATCAAGGGCATTTGTACTATACATTATGTATTGATCATTTCCGTAGTTCCCTAAAGTGACAAGGATATTATTTGCGTTTTGCGGGTCAACTGAAATGGAAGTGATGATTTGTGAAATTTCTTCTGTGCCGCCACTTTCATAAATAGGTAACTTTTCGACGGAAACTATGCTCGAAGGACTGCTGACGTCGGCACGATCGAAGTTATATGCCAAGGCAAGATTTGATATGCGGAACAGTTCACCATTTTGAGTTCCTACAAAAACATGATTTGCGTCGCTTGAAAAAGCGATACAATGGGGAATACCTCCAAATACTGTAAAATCATTGTTAGCTATTTCCCACCATTCAGGTGTTTTAGCAAAGTTATGAAGTTCTGTTGTCATGTAAATATGGTTGGCTGTTGCCAGGAAAAATCTTGATGAAACAGGGTCAACAATTTTAATGGAATCTTTATTGAGAAGCTCATAAGGCATATCAAAATAAAATGGCTGGCCGCTATTAGCACTTTGCATCATTGTATTTGTTCCTGCCGGAATTGTGTCACCGGTCCTGTTATAGAACATTATTGAATCCCTGCTGTTTGGGTTGTCGAAGCTTTCCCATAATGCCATAGGTGTTTTGAATGCGTTTAAATTGCCTATGCCATCCAAGAATTGTGAGTTGGCGGAATAGTTTTCCCCGCCATCGTCAGATCTTCTGACATTTCCAAAAGTTGTACTAGCAACAAGCACGTCTTTATTTATTTGCGATATCACTGCAGGGCCTCCGTCGCCACCGTTCTGGAATGCTAGACCGCTCCCCATTATCTCTTTTCCTTGCTTTGCGGTATTGCCTTTACCGGTTATTAAAATTGAACCGTTATCCTGAGCCCCGCCAATAACATAATTCTGAACGCCTGAAAAGCCGACAGAATAGAACTGGCTTGTGGTGTAATTGCGGTTGCCTGATTTGTATGTGAACTCACCTTGGCTATGCTCACCGATATAGACACCCCCATCGGTTCCTACCAGGAACTGGTTGCTTGACCCGTTTCTAAACGCAATATCGTGGATATCGACATGTAGATAATTATTAGCGCCTGCGCCAAAAAACCTTGTGAAACAGATTCCCAGGCAAAAAATCCTTCTTCCTGAACCATTTCCCCAACCCATAAATTAATACCGGCAATAAATAGTTTGTTCGGGTTGTCAGGATAAACTTTTATAACATTATTATAAACTCCTTGCCCGCCAAGAATAACCATCGATTCGGAGCCAGGGAGCACCACGTCCCAACTTTCCCCTTTATTTGCGGAACGATAAACATTATAAATTTCCTCAAACTGATTCACCACGCTGGCATAAACTATATTTTCATCGGACGGGGCTATTGAAAACTCAATTCTTTTTACGTTAGTTGCAGGAAGCATCCCAAGAGAATCGTCGAATGAGCGAAGAACAAAATTCGTTGGGTTTCCGTCATAAGAAACATACGCTAAATTGTTTACCGACGCAATGACTAAACCGCTCGTACCTGCTTGGACATCAGTTGAGTTATCAATTAATTCATTGCCATCTGCGTCTTTGGCCAAGCTCCACGAACTACCGCCATCGTCCGAATATTTTAATCCTGTGTTTGTGGATGTATAAAGTCGTCCGTTGGCTTGATCCATTGCAAGTTCGTTTACAAATGCCCAGTCCCCTGCTTGGTCGTTGAGGGTAGGGGAGGTGGAGCTTAGTAAGGTGAAATTATCACCGTCGGTAGATTTAAATATGCCTTTTCCCATAAAACCGCCGGAATAGCCCATCTGCCCAAGACCTGATTGTACATTGGCCGAAAAACTCTCGCCGGTCCCCACGTAATAGTCGCCGCTTTGGGTTTGTATCATGCAGGAAGCATTTAAATTTGATGAGGCCTGATTAATTTTCGACCAGGTTGTCCCCATATCCGTCGTCTTCCATAATCCCCCGCTTACCGAGGCTGCTATTGCAGTATTTCCGGAAGCATCTTGATTGTCGAATACAATTGCTCTTGTCCTGCCGCCAAAATTGTCGGGGCCCAACTCGTTCCAGCTGATTTCAACCCCGGACCTGTTGGTGTTCATTTCCGACAATGAATTTCGAACCTCAACAAGGTCTTTGGGATTTATCAATCCGGTGTGTTGATTGTTTCTCAACAACTTTAAATATTCTGCTGATTGTTTGTTTCCTTTCGAAAGTGCGTCTTTCGGGTATGACCTTACTAAGTACTTTTTGCTTTGTATTATGCCCGAAGAACTCAAAATGAATCCTCCTAACATTGTGAAAATCAAAAACAAACTTAAAGGTAAAAATCTTCGCTTCATATCATTTTACTTTAATGTGCTATAATGTTAGATTTGGTAAAAATAATTGACCAATTTACGCAAATTCTTAAATGGGTCAACACTTATTAATAAAAATAATAATTTTAACTAATTATGGATAATATTACAAGCCACCGATTAATGTTAAATATTGAAGAAATGTAATTTTTATCCGATTATGTAATTATAGACGTCATTTAAACACCAAAAGTTCGCTGAGCTATTAAAATAGGGGGAAATAAATTCCGTTGTTTAACTATTGTTTAATAAAATCGGCCATAGTTGGTTGTAAAACAGATTGTTGTTGTATTCTAAGAAGGAAAAAGATTCAACTATAAAAAGGCTTGGGAGAATTATTGTAATTAATGTTCTTCTTCAGCAGATAATCAGGTTAACGGCGCCCAAAAAAAAAGCCTGCGCTCTTGCGCAGGCATTCTTAAAAGTTCGGCGACGACCTACTTTCCCACTTGGTGTAGCAGTATCATCGGCGCTGGCAGGCTTAACTTCTCTGTTCGGAATGGGAAGAGGT
>JAJRQZ010000148.1 GCA_024279935.1 Bacteroidota bacterium | reverse complement strand
CTTTCCTTGTTCTATCAGTTCTACCTTCTCACGCTTAAAGGCAGTGCTGAATACTCTTCGTGTTTTTCTTTGTCTTTTCATGATACCAAATTTAAAAGTTTTAAACTGAATTTGGTGTCAACCTATACTATGAAATGACACCTTCGGGGGTTTACCATATAGTTATGTTCAATGCAGAAAGGGAATTGGAGAGTTTGAAGGTAGTTAAAAAATGAGATAGGCTTGAAATCATCAAAACCTACAAATACAATTTCAAATATAATGTCGGCGTAAATGGAATGGCCTCCGCATAAATATTAATACTGTTTGTTTGGTTTGCCGGGATGCGTTCAAAATTAGCCAGTTTGAAATTCTCGCGATTTAATATATTTAATACCGAAAGGCCGATTTCTCCTTTTAGTTTCCTGTTAAGGAATTTATAGATCAGCGACACATCTAAACGGCTGTAAATATGCGAACTAGCATTAGCCTGTTGTTGATTGTAGATAAAATCGGGGAAGCCCGAGCCATAGACATAATCGGCTGAGAAAAACCATGGATCCAAATTCAACAATCCGGCAAGTTTTACCTCATGCCGCTGATCCTGAGGCGCCCTGCGATATTTACCATTTACGAAATATTGAAATAACTCTTCTGTTTTGCCCAAAGAGTATGAAGCCCAGACCGAAAGCGGTCTTATATCTTGCTTAAGCGTAAAATCAATTCCATACGACTTTGATTTACCGGAAAAAATATCCTGTATATTATATTTCTCAGACCTTATATATCGCGTTAGTCCTGAGGTTTGCTTATAATACGCCTCCACACTAAGGCTAAAACCCGATGAATTAAAAGTAGATCCAAAAATAAAATGCTGAGCCTCAAGAACCGGGACATCAATATTATCCGACACCGTCCATAGGTATTTATAATTCCCGTTATCATCCAATACAGATGAGCGTGCAACATATTGGTGATAAATGCCCCAGGCAAGATTGATTTTTAATTTATCGTTAAGCTTATAGCCCATCGAGATGCGAGGGTCGTAATAAATTTCTTTTAATAAAACAGCGTGTGTTAGCCTAAAGCCGGCTTTTATGTTCAGCTTTTTGCTGAGCGAAATATTATCCTGTGCATAAATATTAAGTCGCGGCGACCTTTTTTCAAGGTTTAAATAATTAATGTCGAAGGTGTCCTCAACAAGCTCCATTTTGTTGGCGAGAATTTCAGCACCGTATTCCAATCTGTGTATATCGTTCAAATTCAATATATTATCAATTTTCAATGATGATTCGCTAAGGCGGTTATTTGTATATTTATCTTCTAAATGTATGGTGTTTGTAATATTTGCGGGGATTAGCTGAAAATCATCAAAAAACCGGGAGCGTATAGAAGAATAACTGAAAGTGAAATTGCTTATGGCCTTTGAGCTCCACGGTTTTCCGTAAAAAACCGATGCCCCGCTCTGGGAATTCTCCTCTTTTGTGTCTTTAAGAAGTTGATATTTGGTTAATGTCTCGTCGATATGATATGAGAAATTATCGATTCCGCCATAAAAGCTCACATAAAACAAATCGTCGTTTTTCCCGAGGCGCGTTGAATATTTAATGTTCAGGTCGCGAAACTTATAGTCGGGGTTTATATTAATGTCCAAGTCATTTGTCGTGTCGGCATCGTTGTTCCGGCGTATTAAAAAAGCCAGGTCGTTCTGATTATAGAGTTCATAATAAGTGTTGCGGAAAGCAAGGACCAACGAGCCTTTACTTGCAATGGGAATCTCCAATAAAGCATTCAAGGTCATGTTGTTGGCCGTAAAAATAAATTTTGTGCTTTCGATACTTCCCATTTTACCATTAATATTTACGATTCCCCCGACCCTGTCGCCCATGGCAGCATCGTAACCGCCCTTATAAACCTCTATATCCTTGGCCATTAGTGGGTTGAACGAGCTAATGTTGTCGTTAAAATTTTTAAGCCCATAAATTGTGAAGCCATCGAAAACAACCTTGCTGTGACCTTCATAGCTGCCCCATATTATTAATCCGTTTGTTTGCTCGCCCGAGGCAAGTATCCCGGCTTGCAACCTCAATAAATTAAAAACAGAATTATCCCCGTATCCGGGCAAGAAATTTGCGACTTTATGGTTTAGTTTTATCAAACCGGGCTTTGTTCCATATTGCATGTTTCTCTCTATTATACGACCTTTGACCTCAACTTCCGATAATCCTACCGATGCAGGCTTAAGCTCGATCTTCAAGTTCTTTGACGGCATAAAAGTCGTATCCTCAATAAAATAACCCAAATGCGAAACTTTTATCCTGAAGATGCTATCCGTATTGGATGTAAACGAGAAATTCCCCATCAAATCGGATACGGTTCCTTTGTCATTGATAATTATGTTGGAATAAGGCAGAGGTTCGGCAGTCCCTGCTTCAATTATCCTACCTGCAATTGTCCAAGCGTCAAGTTTACGCTTTTTCTTTATTTCAAAAATTATGATAACTCCCGACCTAATTTCCATTTCCAGGGGCAAACCAGTAATTAATTGTCGAACAGCATCTTCCGCTGTTTCAAACTCGGCATCGATACTAATGTAGTAAACCGATAAAGCCTTGTCGTTGAATGAAATAGCAGCATTGTTCTGTTTTATCAACTGAGTTAGGACTTTATTTAAAGAAAGGTGGTCAGCAGATAAAACTATAGTTTGCCCATTCAGTTTAACTGAATAAATCATGATAAGAAGAAGCAAATAAAAGAAAAATGGTTTTGCCATACAGCTTTATTTAAGCCTATAAACCCGATCATCGACTTTTTGGAACTCCAAACCGAAAGGTTTGCAAAGCAACTGAAGCGTCTCTTCAATATTCCTGTTTGCCGAGAAGTTGCCGGTATAAACTAAATCAGGCGAGATATCTCCCTCAATTTTTACATCAAATTGCCTTTCCACCTCCTTTAGCACCTCCAAGAGCGGAACTGAAGTAAAGCTAAACATTCTATTCATCCATCCCGAACCATGTTTTTCATCCTTGAACTTTTTTAATAACACATTTCCGTCATTCTGAACCTCAGCGGAATATGATGGCGTTAAAATCACTTCTTTGTTTTTGTTCGAGACAACTCTTACTTTTCCTGTATAACAATCGACTAAATACTTGCCTTTTCGGGCAAATATATTAAAGCTGGTTCCCAGAACCATTGTTCTTGCAAGTTTGGACACAACCGTGAATTTCTCTCCCTTAGTAACTTCAAAAAAAGCTTCTCCGTCGAGTTTGAGCTCTCGTTTTGCCCACCACCAATAAGGATTGTAAGTTATGCTTGACTGTGCGTTTAAACTAATGCCGGAACCATCGGGCAAATTAAAAACCAGATGTTCGCCCGCGGCACTATGTATGCCAACTGTGTAGAAACGCATAATAGCCCCAACGGCCAGCAAGATAACCAAAATGGCTGCAACAGCATAAAGCTTAAAACTTAACTTCCTGCTAATGGTTTTGGAGGTTTTGTTGTCTAATTTGCCCATCAAATTATTTAAGACATCATCGGCAGACCTTTCAAAGTCAGGTTCCGCCTTAGCAAAGAAATCATCTTGTGTCCCTATTAATTTGTCGATATGTAAATTTCTGTCATTCAATTATTTATGTTTTTTCGTAAAAATCCCAATGCTAATTTCATTCTTTTTTCTATTGCTTTCTGGCTCAGGCCAAGATTTGCCGCAATTTCGTTATATTTTAAATTTTCGAGCCTATGCATCAAAAACACAACTCTTTGTTTTTCAGGCATTAGCTTGAGGATGTTATCGTAATGTTTTTGTAGTTCCTTAAACTGCAGGATATCTTCTGGGCTCTGATGAAAGTTTTCTTGTTTTAGCCTAAGGCTGAAATTCAGTTCCCTTTTTTTTCTCCGGTAGTCGCTGATGAAGATGTCGCTCGAGATTTTAAAAAGCAGTCCTTTGATGTTCTCGTTATTTATCTTGTCATTTTTCTCCCACAGCCTCATAAAGGCATCCTGTGCCACATCGGTGGCCAGGTTGGCATCCCCGCAACGATAATAAATGTAATTTCTCACGGCATCGAAATTAAGGTTGAAAATATTTTTAAACTCTTCTTTCGTCAAGATAAGGCTGTTTTAAAAAAAAGCAAATTTAATAAATTGGGGTAAAAACGGAAAATCCCCTGTTTGTCAGGAGATTTTCCGGGCATAAACCAATATTTAAGGAAGAATAATTGTGTAAACAACGCCGTTTATAATCACTGTGGCAATGTTGTCGCATTCGCCACTGCCGAAATCAAGAAGTCGTACGGCTTTGTTCTCAGGGCGTATTTCAACTGTTCCTGAAACGAAATGCCTGCACCCAAGCTCTTTTCTGAGCGGGTTTAGGATTTCTCTTTCCCAGGTGTTGCCATTGGCCCTGATTCCGCTTGCCGTTCCACTAATAAGGTAAACGTCGTCCCATAAGGTACGAGTGTATATGCCTTCTTCCCAGACCCTTTCCAGGGACGAGTTCCAGCTAAGGGTTCCGCCGTTGTTGGCTTTATAAATAACACCTACCACTTCAACGTCATAGTACATCTTGCCGTTTTCGTTCAGGCCCATATTAGTAACTACCTTAGAACCGTCAACTTTGTTGTCGTTCACGTAATATTCGTCGAAGTTATGAGCCATTACCGATCCCGGTCGGCGATAACGGCCTGTAAAGCTTACAATTATCTTTCCCCTGCGGTATCTGCCGTCGTTGCAAAGGCAGTTCACCTCGCCAAAGTCGATTATCAGCGAATGAGGAGTGGAAAGAGTGTCGAGGGTGATAGTGGCACAATTGCCAAGATAGATCCTGTCGCCATCGGTGGATTTAAGCGAATTTGTTTCAACGGAATACGCCTCGTCGGCGATATTGCTCACGTTGTTATAAATTCTTTCGGCAAAAGCATCGTCCGCTGATGCCGATGTGTCTGCGTCAATGTTCTTGTCTTTTTTGCACGAATTGATGCTCAATGCCAGACCGATCATTAAAACTGCTGCGAAATAGAAACTGATTTTTTTCATCTTTTATAATATTTAAGTTGTTTTGAAAGCATACCGCTTTGAAATACATTTACCCTACTTTTTCCTTAATTTCCTTAGTTTTACAAAAAATTACCTATGAGTGGGCGTTTCGATAAAAATCTCCAGTATTATAAATTCTGTTTATACGGGCTTTTTAAGAACCTAAGGTTTTTCGAGGCTTTTTTAATATTGTTCTTTCTTGAAAATGGCCTCAGTTATCTGGAAATAGGATTGTTATATACTATCAGGGAAATTGTGGTGGCGATAATTGAGATCCCGAGCGGCTTTATCGCCGATGCTTTTGGCAGGCGAAAAACACTCGTGAGCTCCTTTTTGATCTATGCCCTGTCGTTTATCGGGTTTAGCTTATCGGATAATTTCTTCCTTTTTGCCTCGTCGATGTCTGTGTTTGCCATTGCTGACGCCTTTCGCACCGGAGTGCACAAAGCCATGATATTTAATTATCTCAAAGTAAATAATTGGGAGGGACAGAAAGTTGATTACTATGGGCATACACGCTCGTGGTCGCAGGCGGGCTCGGCAATTTCCGCTGCTTTGGCCGCTTTGATAGTGTTTATGTCAGGTTCTTATCAAGCTATTTTTCTTGTTGCCTTAATCCCTTATCTCCTCGATGCTTTACTGGTTTGGTCATATCCTGCCTGTCTCGACGGAAAAAGAACCGCTATTTCCAGGGATAATATCCTCAAGTCCTTCAAGGATGTTTTCGAGGCATTCGTTCAAAGCATCCGAAATGCCAGCATGCTCAAGAACCTGTTCAGCCTGTCGCTTTATACGGGCTATTATAAATCGGTTAAGGATTATGTGCAACCCCTTATTAAAACCATGGCTGTGGGCGTACCTTATCTTACATATCTGAACAATCAAAAAAGGACTGCCGTGATCATCGGCATGTTTTATTTTTCGGCTTATGTGCTTACTGCCCTTGCAAGCAAGAGTTCGGCTAAATTCAACGCATGGTTTAAGCATGGCTCCAAGGCATTGAATATCAGTATGATAGCAGGCCTTTCGATTGGTGCTGTTGTCGGGGTCTCATTTATAAACGGTTTATACATTATTGCCATTGTGGGATTCATTTTTATTTTGCTGATAGAAAATATCAGGAAGCCCATAGGTATTTCACTCATCGCAAATAGCGTGAACGAAAGGGCAATGACCACTATCTTATCCGTTCAATCACAAGCCAAGTCAGTTATCACTGCCTTAATAGCTCCCTTGTTGGGATGGCTTGCCGATGTATATTCTCCCGGGACATCCTTGTTTGTTGTTTCCATACTTATTGTTTCTTTGGGCTTGATTTTCAGTCCTGCCGACAGTGATCTGCAAACTGAAAATTCTTGAGGGCGTCAATTGTTTGGCGATTTTATTATTTTTACAAAAAAAACACAGTCAGAATCATGAAGAAAGTATTAGTAATCATTGCAATAACATTTGCAGGCATTTTTCAGCTTCGCGCTCAAAGCAACAGTTTATATTTTGTTTTTTTAAACAGCAATCCCGACAAGGAAGTTATAACAGACAGTGGGGCGGAGAGCTTGCAGTCCGCACATTTGAAGAATATCGATCGTTTGGCCGATCAGGGCAAGCTTGTAGCCGCCGGGTCTTTTGAAGGCGGGGGCGGAATGTTTGTCCTTGAAGCTAAGGACCAGTTCCAGGCCTGGAATTATCTGGAAACTGATCCTGCAATAAAAGCAAATCGTTTTAAGGTTGAGATATTTCCTTTCTCTTTGTGGAACGGCGAATTGAAAAAAGCGGGGAAACCGTACGAAATGCGTACTTACCAATTTATAAGGCTTGTGTCAAACCCTGATTTTAAGGGAGATGAAGGCAAGCTTATTCATGATAACCGTATTTTCATGTCGGAGATGATGAGAGACAACCCGGAGGTTTTGGCCTATGGTTTCTTCAGCGAGTTCAACGACGGGATGGTGGTTGTTGACGGGAGTGCCGAGCTTGCCGAGCGTTTGATAAAGGAGCATGCTTCGGTAAAAGCCGGGCAGCTTGGGTTTGAGATAAAGTCGCTTTATATTGCCAAAGGAACTTTCGGGGATTAATTAAATACTCAAGTTCCGCACATAATAACAAAAACGTAATATTTTTGTTATCAGCCCAATATATGAATAACGAAATCCTTAGTGTATCTTACTGCCTTAAGGTCTTTGTGGCGGGAGTTTTGTTTATAGCCGCTAAGGCACAAAGACACCAAGAATCACGAAGATTAATAATATTCAATATGGAACTTGTATTGTATTAAAAATCATCATATTATGGTTGGCAGTAATTTATTTTTAACTTATTATCAGTATTTTACATAGAAGTGCGAAACTTGGTTTAAATACATGCTTCCATATTGCCTAAATAACATAAAAAAGCGGTTTTAAAGCATATTGGTTCCCTGATATCATTAACTTCCCGTGAAGTTTTTCCTTTTATATCGTAACTATCGCATGTGCTATCCTGACTTGTTGAGGTTGATCTGGCTTTAATCCCACTAAGCTTGTTTGTATTGTGCATTATGCTTTTGGGTAAGAGCATTTCAATTAAATAACGAATTATAGCTTTTGGTGCAAAACGATAGGGCAAGTGTAAAAATAAATGTAAACCAATCATGGACATTTGCTATTTTTGCCGGCTCATGAACGAGGTAAACATAAGATATAGCAGGATTTGGCAAATTGCTTATCCCATAATCTTGGGCAGCATTGCACAGAACCTGATAAATTTTACCGATACTGCTTTCTTGGGCAGGGTGGGGGAGATTGCTTTGGGAGCCGGTGCTTTGGGAGGATTGTTTTACCTTGCCGTAATCATGCTTGGCCTTGGTTTTAGTACCGGGGCGCAGATAATTATTGCCCGCCGCAATGGAGAAAACAAGCTCTGCGAAGTTGGCTCCATCATCGATCATTCTGTTTATTTTTTAGGCATATTAGCGATATTGGCTTATTTGCTCTTAAGATATTTATCGATAGATATCTTGAGCTTCGCGGTTAAATCGGAAGCCATATTTCATGAATCGGCAATTTATATGAAATATCGTGCCGTGGGAATCTTCTTGGCTTTTGGCAATATGGTATTCAGGGCTTTTTATGTAGGATTGGCAAAAACTAAAGTTATCACATATACTACCGTGGTTCTTGCAGTTGTAAATATTATCCTGGATTACATCTTGATTTTCGGTTATTATGGGGCGCCCCGGATGGGAGTTGGCGGCGCTGCCCTGGCATCGGTAATTGCCGAGGCTTCCGCTTTGCTTTATTTTATAATTTATACATACGCAAATATTAATTTTTCGGATTATAGGCTTTTTAAGTTTGTCAGGCCTGATCTCAACAAATTAACAGCAATGCTTAAGGTATCCGTACCTATAATGATGCAGCAGTTTATATCGCTTTCCGTTTGGTTTGTGTTCTTTGTTTTTATAGAGAAGATTGGCGAAATGGCTTTGGCCGTCTCGAATATTATCAGGAGCGTCTATGTCATCCTGATGATTCCTGTATGGGGATTTGCTACTGCTACCAATACTTTGGTGAGTTATCTTATTGGTATGAAACGTCAGGATCTGGTCGTGCTGTTAATTTCTAAAATTGTAAAGTTTTGCTTTGCCGGGGTTTTGTTGATAGTAAGCTTGGGCATGTTCTTCCCGCGATTAATAATGGAAGTATATACCAACGAAGCATTGATAATTGAAACAGGGATTCCTGTATTGAAAATTGTGAGTATCGGGGCACTGACGCTTTCCGTCGGGTTTATTTTGTTTAATGCCATTTCAGGTACAGGAAAGACCAATGTATCCCTGTCGTTGGAATTAATAGTTCTTTCCCTTTATTTATCATATACTTATTTGATCATTAACGTTTTTGACGCAACTATCGGCATGGCATGGACATCGGAAATAGTATATGGTTCCCTGTTGAGCCTGTTATCTTATGCCTATCTTAAATTCGGCTCCTGGCGGAAATCGCGTATTTGATTTGGTTCACGTTGTCGTAATACAGTGTTTTCTTTTCAATTCCGATTTCTATTCGTATCTTTATGTTGGCAACAAGGCGAAAAGGCCAACGCACATTTAAACCCAGTGTGCCTCGAAGTAAGAGGATATATTAACGTTCTTTAACATGCTTTCAATGAGATGGTGGACGACCCACCGAAAACGGCTTACAGGAGCAGTTTTCAAACCACTTTATGGTGCTGTTGTCAAAAGCAATAGTGCTGAG
>JAJRQZ010000147.1 GCA_024279935.1 Bacteroidota bacterium | reverse complement strand
TAGGAAACCTAAGTTCTTTCAAATAACCCAAACATTGCTCCTCAGTGGTGAACATCTTCTCAAATTCAATTTGATTCTCGGGAATTCTCATAACCCCCGAAATTACTGCTTTTTCTAATATGTGTTAAGTGCATACCCCAGATCTTTTAATATGTCCCAGCAAGATAACTGTTCGGAGTCCTGGCAACCCGGAAAGCCCTCTTACGATTGACGACCTCAGGACATTTGATACTCCTTCTGTAAGCCGTAATCCCAAAATCATGTTTGTGTTTAACAAAATGGGACTGGCTGAACAGAAGGGATTGGTTTAAGAAACATGAAACAACTTACCGGACTTGGGTTTCCATTACCTCTTTTTGATTTAAATGCAGGAATGCTTCAAGTAACATTTGGCAGGACAAAAGATTTCATTGCTGATGTTAAAGGTGTTGATAGCAATAAGCTTTCGCCAGAAGATAAAGATGGCTTATTATTTATTCAGAAAAATAGAGAAGTTTCCGTAAGTGATTATGCTACTCACTTAAACTTGCAAACCAAGACAGCGAACAGAAGATTGAAAAAATTAGTTGACAAAGGGCTGGTTACTAAGATTGGAGAAAAGAAAGGAACAAAATATAAGTTAAAATAATTTATCGGTCACTTTAACAAACAAGGTGTCTGATAACAGTGTTTATAAATCGTATAAATAGGATATCGGACATTTTAACGGACAAGTTGTCCGATAAATAAAAAATAATAAGTTATCACCCGCCCACCAACGAACAGAAACTGCACGAAAACGGACAAGACAAAAATAAATACTAAAATTATTTCTCGTATTTGTTTGATTTATTGGTTTTTACATTATATTGCATGATTTTTGAAATCAATTTAATTTTTAATAACCAAAAAACGTAAATAAAATGAAGAAAATCTCAACAATGATTTTAGCAATAATTTTTGCAAGCATATCGACCTATGCACAGGATCTAAGCCTCGATCAAATACTGAAGAATTACTATGAGGTAATGGGCATCGACAATCTAAAAGACGTAAGCAATATGGTAATGACCGGCAAATCAGTAAATGGCGGAATGGAAACACCATTCACTATTTATAACGTCAGACCCGACAAATATCGTCTTGAAGTTCCGATTCAAGGCCAGTTGATGCTTCAGGTTTATAATTCGGGCACGGGCTGGATGGTTGCCCCGTGGAGCGGAAGCCTCGACGCACAGGACATCCCGGCCGAACAGCTAAAGTCAATGAAACGGCAGGCCGATATGGAAGGACCTCTTTATAATTATAAAGAAAAAGGAAATACGGTTGAGCTAATAGGGAAAGAGGACATGGAAGGAAGCGATGTTTACAAGGTTAAGCTAACTTATCCCGATGGCGATAACGAAATGTATTTTATCGATAGTGATAATTTTGTCATTCTTAAGGTAGAAAGCACTACAAGCATGCGTGGCCAGGAAGTGAAGTCCGAAATGTATTTTAGCGATTTCAAGCCTGAGGGCAATATGATGATGGCTCATAGCTTTCAGGTAAAAATGGGCGGGCAAATCGCACAATCAGTTGTTATTGAAACTGTTACATACAATACCGAAGTCGATATGGGAATTTTCAACAAACCGGAGCCCAAGCCTGCACAGGAATTAAAATAAAGTTTTATAATTAAGCGTATCATGAAGAAAAAAATTTTCCTTTTTATATCAGCAACGATCATAAACCTCGGTGTTTCGGCCCAAGTCAAGATAGACAAGAACACTTTTGGCGATGTAACGGCAAGAAGTATAGGCCCCGCAAGCATGAGTGGTCGAATAGCAGCCGTTGACGCAGTAAATTCCGACCCCCGAGTCGTATATGTGGGTACTGCCGGAGGAGGTGTCTGGAAATCAAAAAACGGAGGAACTACTTTCGAGCAAGTCTTTAAAAAAAACATTCAAGCCATAGGTGCCATAAGCATCAACCAGCAGCATCCTGATACTGTATGGGTTGGCACCGGCGAACCATGGACAAGAAATAGTACCTCGGTAGGTGACGGGGTTTATGTAACTCATGATGGAGGAAAAACATGGGAAAACAAAGGGCTGCGGAAAACCGAGCGTTTTTCTTATATCGCCATTAACCCTGAGGATCCTAATGTTGTTTATGCCGCCGCCCTGGGCCCGCTTTGGAGCGACAGCCCGGAAAGAGGCCTGTTTAAGACCAGCGACGGAGGCGCAAACTGGGACAAAGTGCTTTATGTTGATGAAAAAACTGGTTGCTCAAGTATAGCCATCGACCCGGTTAATCCGGAAAGATTATATGCAGGATTTTGGGATTTGCGCCGCAAGCCATGGTTCTTCCGCTCCGGCGGGGATGGGAGTGGCTTTTTCATTTCCGACGATGGGGGGAAATCATGGAATAAAATTACAGAAGGCCTTCCTAATGGGACTTGGGGCAGGGTTCACGTTGAGATAAACCCTCTGGACAACAATATCGTTTACCTGCTGATAGAAGCAAAAAAAACTTCTTTTTACCGCTCAAAAGACAAAGGGAAAACATGGGAACTGATGAACAGCAACAGCAATATGGTTGGGGAACGCCCTTTTTATTTTGGTTTTTTCGTCCCTGACCCCATCGACACGAACAGGGTTTATAAACCGGGATTCGCCTTGCAGGTAAGCGATGACGGAGGCAAAACCTTCATGAGCCCATCGATAAAAGGAGGGAACTTCCATAGCGATGTTCATGGACTCTGGGTATCACCCTCCGATAATAATTTTATGTATATGGCCACTGACGGGGGGCTGTTTATCTCCCGCGATGCAGCAAACAGTTGGGAGTTTTGTCGTAACATTCCTGTTTCTCAATTCTATCATGTAAGCGTTGACAACGCAAAACCGTATAATGTTTTTGGAGGCTTACAAGACAACGGATCCTGGATAGGCCCCTCTAAATCGGCAGGCGGAATAACAAACAACGACTGGAAGCGTGTTGGGTGGGGCGATGGCTTCAATGTATTGCGCGACCCGGCAGATGACAATATTATGTATTGGCAATGGCAAGGGGGAGGAACACGCCGGGCCTACCTCGACACGCGTGAGCTAAAAGATATAAAACCCTATTCCGACGATGGCACCAAACTTAGGTTCCATTGGAATACGCCTTTGGTAATTGGCTCTAAATCAGGCAATTTATATATGGGCAGCCAATTCCTTTTTACTTCTTCCGATAAAGGGGATTCATGGCGAAAAATATCCCCCGACCTAACTACCAACGACCCGCAAAAGTTGAATCAAGAGGAAACCGGAGGACTTACCATCGACAATTCGGCAGCCGAGAACCATTGTGCTATTTTTACGATCGCCGAATCGCCCTTCGACGAAAACACTGTTTGGGTCGGCACTGACGACGGCAATGTTCAGCTTACAAGAAACGGTGGTGAATCATGGGAAAAACTGAATGCAAACATTCAAGGAGTCCCGCCCACGACCTGGGTTTCGTATATTGAGCCATCGAATCACGACATCGCCACTGCCTATATCACCTTCGACGGGCATCGCTATGGCGACAGGAATGCTTATGTTTATAAAACTACTGATTTTGGCAAAACATGGCAAAACATTGCCGATGAGAACATAGATGCATACTGCCATATCATTAAAGAGGACATGACAAACCCCAATTTATTGTTCTTAGGAACGGAATACGGTCTTTTCATAAGTATAGACGGAGGCAGTGGCTGGACAAGGTTTAGCGGGGAAATGCCAAAAGTAGCCGTTAGGGACCTGGCCTTCCAGGCAAGGGAAAACGATCTGGTGATAGCCACCCATGGAAGGGGTATTTTTATACTCGATGATTTAAGCCCGCTTCAGGACCTAACTCTTGAGAAAACGCAAAAAAATATTGCTTTTTTAAACTCGCGCCCATATAAAATGGGGTTCAACTACGGTATGGGAGGCTCTACCGGGGACGACGGTTTCCGCGGCAGCAACCCCTCCGAATCGTTGATGATCAATTATTATATGAAAAAGCGCCATGTTTTCGGCGATATGAGCCTGGAAATCTATAATTCCAATGGGGAGATGATAAAAACTCTCCCGGCCGGAAAACGCAAAGGTATCAACAGGGTGAAATGGCGGATGCGCATGGAAAAACCAAAGGTTCCCTCCTCTGTTCAGCTGCTTGGAAATGCCATGGTCGGCCCGGAATACCCCCCGGGGGATTATTTTGTTAAAATAATCAAGAACAAAGATACTATACAGGGCAGCTTAAAAGTAGAGTATTATGATAACCCTCATCATAGCATTGGCGATCGCGACAAGCGGCACGAAGTATTGATGGAAGCATATAATATGCTCGAAGACCTTGCCTATCTTGACAACAAGATAATTGAGATCAGGGATCAGGCAACGCAAAAGGCTGATTCCGTTTCGGGCCCCACATCAAAAAAACTAAAATCATTATCAAAAGAAATGAATGACCTGCGCTCAAGAATGCTGGCGACCAAAGAAGGACGGATTACAGGTGAGGAAAGACTGAGGGAACGCTTGGGCGAAATTTACGGAGGTGTTATGGGCTACAACGGCATGCCGACCAAATCACAGGTTGAAGGCCTGGAAGAGCTGAAGCTGCAAAAGGAAAGTTTCGAGCAGCAAGTTGATGTGATAGTGAAAAACAAATTGCCTGCCTTCGACAAAAAACTACGAAAAGCACAAATCACACCCTTTCATATTACCGATAAAAAAAGTTTTATAAAGAAAAAATAAATGCTTCCCCGAAACTAAAAACCCAAGTGATATCACTTGGGTTTTTCTATCTTAATCCCAAAAAAGCATGGGTCATCCGGTAAAAACTGCATTACCACCAATCAGTAAGGCAAGACCGTTGCAAAAGACAATATTTTGTTCAAATTCGAGGCGGCAGTATTTTTAAACCCACAGCAGGCTGTTGTCTGTGAGGACTTTAAAAATACGAAAACGAAGAAGGTGAATAAAATATTGTCTTAATTCATTAAAAATACTTGATGTTGCAACGGTCTTAAAGCCCAATGAACCAGCATGGGATACTAAGATCAAAAGAAAAATGCGAAAGCAACAAAACAACAAGTACTTTTGTCATAAATTAGCAGCAGATTAATTTTAAGTGATTTAGGCAACAGAAAGAATATTACAACCACATAAACCATCATCATGAAACGAAGATTACTTTTTTCAAAATTCACCATAGTAACGCTATGCATTTCGGGCATAATTTATTTTATGGCCTTTATGACCGATAATACTTCGAGGGCAGACTATGAGGCAAGGATCATGGAGGCCGCCAAAACCCTTGAGTCCTATCAACTGCAGACGATAAACGGGGAAAAAGCCATGGACCAACCGGATATGGCTGCGTTTCAGGAGTTTATACTCACAATGGACCCAAAGCTGGGTTATGTTCCCGAAAAAAGGATTTTAAAGGCCTACGAGCAGACAAAAACCTTGATGGAAGCACAAAAGTCGGAAAGGGATTATGAGCCCGTCCTCAACTGGCAGGGAACGGATGTGAGCATGGGAGGGCGTACCCGTACTTTAATGTTCGACCCCAACGACAGCAACAAAAGCAAGCTATGGGCAGGAAGTGTTACTGGAGGTCTTTGGTATAACGATGATATTACGAGCAGCAGTTCGCAATGGCAAGCTGTTGACGATTTCTGGCCAAACCTGGCAATAAGCTGCATGGCTTATGATCCTACAAACACGCAGACAATGTATGTAGGGACCGGCGAAGCGCAAACAGCGAGAATTATTTATAGGAAATCATCGGGCTTAGGCGCAGGGATTTATAAAACTACTGATGGGGGCCTAAGCTGGAACCTGATACCTTCAACTGCCGATTTCGCTTATGTTACAGATGTTGTTGTCAGAGACGAAAACGGTGTTGGGGTTGTTTATGCTGCTGTAGTCTCAGGCACATATATGGGCGAGGATCACGAGAGCATGCCTTCGGAAGGCTTGTTCCGTTCTGATGACGGTGGCGACACATGGTCGCAGGTATTACCAATCATTCCGGGGAGCTTTGCGCAAAAACCTTATTCCCCTTCCGACATTGAAATCTCAGCCAGCGGGAGGATATTTGTCGGTACAATGGAGAACTTAAACATGAACGGAGGTGCTACCGTCCTTTTTTCTGATAGCGGTTTGGAAGGCAGCTGGACGACTTATGATTATTACAACACAAAAATTAGCGAAGAAGGTTATTATAATATCCCTGCAAGGACAATAATTGCAGTTGCGCCTTCAAACCCGAACAGGGTCTATGCCCAGTTTGCTGCCGGTTACGAAAACGGATTTACCTATTACAGAGGCCGTTATATGGCAACATCAACAGATGGGGGCTTAAGTTGGAATCCAATGACACCGCCAGCCACTGATAACTGGGCAACACTGGCGTGGCATGCATTCATACTTCAGGTTGACCCAAACAACGAAGAAGGTATTTTATCAGGAGGTCTGGATTTATGGAAAATATCTTCAATAGGTCAAACTTGGCGTCATGTGTCCGATTGGAGTTTGATGTATAGCGGTGGTGGCGACGCTTATGTTCACGCCGACCAACATAACATACAGTTCAGGCCTGAAAACAACAACAACGCGGT
This sequence comes from Bacteroidota bacterium, assembly GCA_024279935.1. Taxonomy (GTDB): domain Bacteria; phylum Bacteroidota; class Bacteroidia; order Bacteroidales; family F082; genus BM524. The sequence goes on along the minus strand of JAJRQZ010000147.1, from coordinate 57,351 downwards.
TTTTTCGAGTGACGGTGGCGTGTTCTTCTCCGAAACAACCAACTTGAACTTCCCGGTCTTCGAGGAGAGAAACAACTCATACAATACGCTGCAGTTTTATTCATGCGCGATTGACCCGACACCCGGGTCGGAGAACTATATTGGTGGGCTGCAGGACAACGGTACTTTACATTATAGCGGTGGAATAGTCGGGATAAACGACATGATAGATGGCGGTGACGGCGCCTTTTGCTTTTGGGACCATAATGAATCAAGTGTTTATATAACTTCTGTTTATTATAACCGCTACTCCTCGTGGTATAACAATACTCAGGCCAACTACGTTGACGGTAATTCAGGGACGTTCATCAGCCCTGCCGACTACGATTATAAATTAAACAACCTTTATGCAAACGGTGTTAGTTTCTCCGGTGGCAACGCCAACAAAATCCTGCGCATAACAGGTGTTCCCTGGACAATGAACGATCAATTGGTCAACATAGGAACCTCCACCTCCGTTCCGTTTTCCCATATTAAATATTCGCGCTTTTCGCCACAAGGCACATCCACTATTTTTGTGGGCACCTCATCGGGGAAATTGTTTACAGTGGAAAATATAAACTCAACGCCAAATACCACCGAAATAGGAAGCCCTGATTTTCCGAATGCCAGCATATCCTGTGTAGATATAGGAAAATCAGAAGACACGCTGCTCGTAACATTCTCAAACTATGGGGTTTCCTCCGTTTGGCAAACCTATGACAACGGTTTAAGCTGGCAGGAAAAAGAAGCAAACCTGCCAGACATGCCAATCCGCTGGTGCATTTATCACCCACAAAACAACGGGCAGGCATTGTTGGCCACCGAAACGGGCATTTGGGCTACCAACACTTTGAAGGAGGAAAACACCGAATGGGCCCCTGCGGTTGACGGAATGGCAAACGTAAGGGTCGATATGTTGCAGTTTAGAAATGGCGATAACGTTGTTCTTGCTGCAACTCACGGCAGAGGTTTGTTTACGGCAGAATATAATCTTGATATCTATACGGGTATAAAGAATAATAATTCCCTCGGCGGGATAAAGATTTTCCCAAATCCGGCATACGATCATATTACCTTGGACCTTGGTATGGCAAAAGCATCCTCGATTAAAATATTTGATATCGAAGGTAGGCTTTTGCTCAACGGCCAAGATATGGAAAACAACTTAAGAATTGATGTATCATCTTATAAACCAGGCACATACATTGCAATAATAAAGTATGAGGATGGAAAGCTCAAGAGAGGGAAGTTCATAGTGGAATAAAAAGCAAGGGTTTTGTTTATTAAAAAAATATAACGAACAACACCCTTTCCCCATTCCATATTAAGTAAAGCCTTATTTTTGTCATCAAAATAATTACTTATGATTAAAAAATCCGGGCTGATAATTGCATTTTCCCTGTTTGTTCTAGCAATAGTTAGCCTGATTTTATATTTTCAGGCCAACGACAAGAAAGTTTATTCCGACGAGCTTATAAATACGGTTTCAACAGGTTTCAAGAAAAGCTTAAAATCTTTTATCGGAAGTGCCGACAAAAGCATGAACAATGCGAAGACAGCATTGTTCAACACTGATAAATCCTTAAGGACGAAGCATGACCTGGACAACTTATTTGTTTCACAGATGGTTGATAATAAATTACTTAAAGGGATTATCCTTTTTTCCAAAAATTTAAGCTATGTAATTATCAGGGAAGACAAAACCTGGGCGACGACATACTCATATAAATCGGCCGACAGCCTGCTAAACTGGACACGTCTTGATGATAAACTAAACGTGATAAGTAATTGGAGCGACACTTATAACTTTTTTATGGACAAAACCAACAGGAATATGGTAGAGCTAAAAAAGGATTCCAGCGGAATTGGGTATTGGCGCTCGGTTCAAAGTCAAATCCCCGGCAAACGGGAACTTATTGTTAACGTATCGGGCTTTGAGGATGGGAACGGGAAAAACTACACTATCGGCTTGATATACAAAACATCGGAAATAGCAAAAGGTTTTTCGGAAATCTTCAGTTTTCAAAACCCTTTGGTAAATATCATCGACGAAAGGGGCATACTCATAACTCCCATCAAAACCAACGACACCTCTAAAATCGCTGATTACAAAAGTCTGACGCTGGAAATAGAAAAACTTGTCTCCAACTGGAAAAACAATCGGTTAAACCAGCCAAACACCTATTCGTTCGAGAGGCACAAGCAGATATATTGGACCAGGATAGACACATTGGACAATAAAGGCCTGAAGGGATTTGCGATTACAGTTTCGGAAGACGATATAAACAAGTCCACCGGTTTATGGGCAGACAAATACTTATACTCATCTGTTTTTCTGTTTGTACTTGGAGCAGTTGCTCTGTTGTTAAGTTTCTTGAAAAGAAAGAAAGCCGGGGCTGAAAACAAGGAATTGACAAAATACGAAAAGCAATATCTGGAAAAGTTAATTGCCGGCGGCGAAACTGCCAGGCTTGAGTTTAAATCGTCCTTGCGTTTTGATTACAGACAACAAAAAGAAAACAAGGTTCTGGAAGATGTTATTTTAAAAAGCATTGCCGCTTTTGCCAATGCCAAGGGAGGCACCTTAATAATAGGTGTAGGCGACAATTTGGGTATCCTGGGACTTGAGAACGATTTCAACACATTAAAAAAAACCAATGCCGATTATTTTGAACTACATCTGAACAAACTGATAGTCAATCAATTTGGTATTAGTTTCATAAATGAGAACCTGTTAGTTTATTTTGAGCAAATAGAAGAAAAAACAATTTGTATTATTCGCATTAATCCATCGGCACACCCCCTATACTTAAAAACCAAGGACAAAAACGGGCAACAAATCGAAAAGTTTTATGTACGCTCGGGCAATTCGTCGCAACAAATAAGCTCACTAAAGGAAATCAACGATTATATACGAAGGCGGTTTCGTCGTCATCATTAATAAAACAAATATGATAACAGAGAAAACCGATGAGTTTTTCATGAGGGAGGCTTTAAAGGAAGCCCGGAAAGCCTTCGATAAAGGTGAAGTGCCTGTAGGCGCCGTAGTGGTTTGCAAGGGACGAATTATCGCAATGGCACACAATTTAACCGAAACCCTCACCGATGTTACAGCCCACGCCGAAATGCAAGCCTTTACCGCCGCCGCCGATTATTTAGGAGGCAAATACCTGAGCGAATGCACTTTGTACGTAAGCCTGGAACCATGTGTGATGTGTGCCGGCGCATCTTACTGGACTCAGTTAGGGAGGCTGGTCTTCGGGGCTAAGGATGAAAAAAGAGGGTATTCCTATAAAAAAGCATCTTTTTTACACCCTAAAACTAAAGTCGCTGCCGGATTGCTCGAAAAAGAAAGCAGCCGTTTGATCATCGACTTTTTTAAGCAAAAAAGACGATAATGCCCTCCGAACAAAACTGACTTTTCAACAATTGTTAATAAACCATGTTAATATATTGTTGGTTATTAATCACTTATAATGCTTGACAGGCTGTTGTTATACCTCTATATTTGTGGCTGCAAAGAAATAAAAGACAGGTTTGTTCCGCCAACAACAAAGATATCTCAACGATTCGGAATTGTGGGTCAGGTGAGGCAAGGCCGAGAACAGCGACTTTGGTCAAAGTTGGAAGCATGCATAAAACCTTGGATTCAAAGGTAGCAATGCCGGAGAACGGAATGTGGGAAATACGAAAGTATAAGTCCCTAGCCGGAGGGGAAATCCACAAGGGTTTTCAGGAACGCACAAGCTTTGCAAGGCAGAAACTGCCGAGAGGTTTATCTGCAAGGCATGTCGAAATATTTTAACCTACGGGTAATTATAAATCAGGCAGTCATAATAAATATTTGCCGCTTATCCGAGGCTACGGCAACGGGGAAAGTGAGCCGGGGATTGATTTTCAAAGATTGATTTCCGGTTTTTTTATTGTGTTTCTTCAACATAATTCGCACTCGTGTTTTTTGGTATGGTTTATGCTTATCCAGCACCTATCGGCAAAAGATGGGGTTTTGTCCCTCTTTCAAGATTTGAATAATTAAATTTTTCTTCTTTTAAAGTGATATATTTTTATCTTTGCCGTTTAATCATAGTTCGGGTCAAAACCATTGCTTTGATAAATTAAGTATAAATTTGAAGTTTAAGTTAAGATTTATAATCATTCAGAAATCAATTTTTACAAAAATGAAAAAATTAATCGCGTTTTTTTCAATTGTTGCAGTGATGACCTTTGGGTTATCTGATTTAGTAATTGCACAAGATGATGTGGCAGCTGACCAATCAGTTGACACAACAGCTGTTGACACAACAGCTCAAACAACGGAAAATGCAGCTCCTTTACAAGAAGAAGTTGCTGCCCCAGAGGCTCCTCCGTCATTCCATCAGGTATTAAAAGAAAAGTTTATCGAAGGTGGCCCGGGATTTATGGGCGTAGTGCTTTTGGCTTTGATCTTCGGTCTTGCCATTAGTATTGAAAGGATTATTTATTTAAGTCTTGCCAGCGTAAACACCAAAAAACTTTTATCAGGAATTGAATCGGCACTTGAGTCAGGTGGAGTTGACCAGGCTAAAGAAGTTGTTCGCGGAACACGTGGCCCTGTGGCAAGTATCTTTAGCGAAGGCCTAAACCGCTTCGACGACGGCATGGGCGAAGTTGAAAAATCGATTGTTGCTTATGGCAGTGTTGTTACCGGAAGGCTTGAAAGCGGAGTTAGCTGGATCTCATTGTTTATCGCACTTGCCCCTATGCTTGGTTTCATGGGTACTGTTATTGGTATGATTAAGGCATTTGACGATATTGCAGCAGCAGGTGATATTTCACCGACAGTTGTTGCCGACGGCATTAAAGTTGCGCTTTTAACAACGGTATTCGGACTTATAGTTGCTATTATCCTGCAGATATTCTATAACTTCATAGTTGCAAAAATCGACAGCCTCGTTAACGACATGGAAGACAGTTCGATTGCATTTATCGATATTCTGGCTCAACACAACAAAAAATAAGAATCATGAAAGATAGCATTGCCAATATTACAAAATGGATATTGATCCTGTTGCTGGCTGTTTCCGTGATTCCCGGTGTCCTGTTCTATTTTAACATTTTAGAAACGGAAACATTTTTGAACTTTGCAAAAATACTGCTTGTTGTCGCGGTTGCAATCATGGTAGCATCACCGGTTTACGGGTTTATCACCAACCCTCAGAACCTGGTAAAACTTCTAATCAGCCTCGGGCTTATCGTAGTTGTGTTCTTTGTGGGATACTCTATGGCAGGCGACGCCGTTTCAGAAGTTCAGGATGTAAAATACGGGCTAACGCAAACAACCTCCAAAATGGTTGGTACAGGTTTGTATGTAACTTATATCTCTTTTGGGCTAACAGTTTTATCATTACTGTACGCCTCAGTAATTAAAATCTTTAAATAGTTAAAAAATGGCTAAAAGGACAGCACCAGAAATTAATGCCGGTTCGATGGCAGATATAGCCTTCTTGCTTTTGATCTTTTTCCTTGTTACAACAACCATGGACATTGATACCGGTATTACAAGGAAGTTGCCTCCGCCAATTGATAATCCCGACGAAAACATTGATGTCAAGGACAGGAACGTCCTTAAAATACTTGTGAACAGCCACGATATGTTGCTCGTTGACGGTAAACCGGGTAGTATTTCCACATTAAAGGACAAGGTCATCGACTTTATGGGCATTCATCCCAACAACGATAAATATCCTGAGATTAAAGAAGTTGAAGTTGAGGAACTCGGTGGAAAGATCATACTGGCATCAAAAGGGGTTGTTTCTCTTAAAAACGACAGAGGTACTTCTTATGATATGTACATTAGGGTTCAGAATGAGCTTGCACGTGCATTTAACGAAATGAAGGATGACGCATCGGTTCAATATTATGGAGTTAAATATACTCAATTGGTTGATGAGGCGAAGTCTAAAGTTATTAATAAACTTGTTCCTGTTCGTGTTTCCGAAGCAGAACCGGAAAATATAGGAGGAGGCAATTAAGATGAGTAGATTTAAGAGTAAAAAAGGAAAAGATAGCCCGGCCATCAACACTTCTTCATTGCCGGACATCATATTCATGCTTTTGTTCTTCTTTATGGTTACAACCGTTATGCGTGAAGTAACCGTGATGGTGAAACAAAATATGCCCAGCGCCAGCGAAGTCCAAAAACTGGAGAGGAAATCGCTGGTAAGCTTTATCTATATAGGGACGCCAAAAGAGAGCAAGCTTGGCACAAATGCACGTATTCAGCTAAATGATGTCTTTGCTAATATCGAGGACGTGCCATTGTTCGTAGCACGCGAGAGGGAAGCAAGGGACGAGGCCGACAGAAAGCTTATCACCACTTCGCTTAAAGTTGATGGCGAAACTAAGATGGGCGTGGTTACGGATGTAAAACAAGAGCTCCGAAAATCCAACGCTCTGAAGATAAACTATTCGACCAAGAAGGTTAAGGCCGGGGATCTGAAATAATAATTACTTATTATAAATATGGAAAAAGGGAGCGGTGCTCCCTTTTTTTATGCCTTGACATTCACAAGATACGGACTTCATATCTTTTCTTTATAACCACCAAAAGCAATACGCTAACCAATAAACTTCCCGCTATTATAATAATGCTGTTGCTGGCCCCGAAATCTTCAGCCCCGCTTCCAATCTCATTCTTGTTATAAAGGAAAAAAATTATCACGGAAGCGGCATTGTTTACAAAATGAAAAGCTATCGGATACCATAAATTTTTCGTGCCAACAAATAAATATCCTAATACCAGACCCATTATCAACCTAGGGAAGAAACCAAAAAATTGCAGATGTATCAAGCTGAAAACAAAAGCAGAAACAAAAACCGCGACATGAACATTTTTAAAAGCCTCATTAAACAAGCGCAAAAGCACGCCCCTGAATAGCATTTCTTCCCCTAAAGCAGGAATTAAGGCAACAATGACCAAATTGATGGCCAGGCCCGGGATAGTAGTGGTTTTCAAAAAAGCCTCGGTAAGCATTTTGGCCTGCGCTTCTTTTTCCGTCATCCATTGCCCCACTGCCGACCATCCCTCAGGGAACTTCATGTTAGCGTTCAAGTCACTGATATAATTCAAAAATGGAAGTATGGTGAACACTATTGCAACAGAAATTATCAAACTAGTGAGCATCGGTTTTCTTCTAAGCCTTAAATATGCTGATGACGAACTACTTACAAACATAGCATACATAAAAACAGGAAATATAAAGACTCCCAACTGGTTTAGAAACTGGAAAAACTTAGTGAATTGTATGGCTTCGTCGGTAACCGGATGCGACAGCAGGCCTGCCAAAGCGGCTAAGTCGGTGCCGAGCCAATATTTCCCTATAAGCAATCCCCCGAAAGAAGTTAAGATAGAGAACAACAATACCAAACCTAAAATAAGCAGTAACTTCCCCCAAGGGGATATATATTCAAAATAGGCGATCCTGCGCATAATATCTTTTTATTTGATGTACGGCAAAATTAATATTTTTGCAATGGCTTTTATGCCGAAAGCAATGCTGATCAATGGTAAGGATTGAAAATATAGAAGTAGGCGAATTCCCGATTTTACTAGCTCCCATGGAAGATGTTACGGATCCTCCTTTTCGATATGTGTGCAAGATGTTCGGGGCCGATATAATGTTTACGGAGTTTATTTCGTCGGAAGGTTTGATAAGGGATGCCGACAAAAGCGTAAAGAAACTTGATTTTGATGAATTTGAACGACCCATCGGGATCCAGATCTTTGGTCACGATATCGACTCCATGGTAAAGGCAGCCCAATATGCCGAAAGGGCTAAACCTGACATAATCGACATCAATTACGGCTGTCCTGTACGAAAAGTCGTGAAAAAAGGTGCCGGATCAGGTATATTGAACGATATACCCAAGATGATAAAAATGACGGAGGCTGTAGTAAAAGCGGTAAAAACACCTGTTACAATAAAAACACGCCTCGGCTATGACGACGAGCATAAAGAAATAGTTGATATTGCCGAAAGGATACAGGATACAGGAATCAGTGCAATCACTATTCACGGAAGGACGCGCACCCAAAGGCCGCGCATCCCGGCCGACTGGACCCTGATCGGGGAAGTCAAGAACAACCCGCGCATGCGCATACCTGTTTTTGGCAACGGTGATGTCCTGGATGCCACATCGGCAAAATACTTTAAGGACAACTTCGGCGTTGACGGCTTGATGGTGGCCCGCGGAGTATATGGAAACCCGTGGATATTCCGTGAAATAAAAACCTATCTGGCAACAGGTCAGATGCCGGAATCACCTGATATTGAAGAACGTATAAGAATCAGCAGCATGCAGTTGGCAAAATCCGTCGATTGGAAAGGTGAGAGACGGGGCGTTTTGGAAATGCGCAAACATTGGTCGGATTACTTTAAGGGATATCCAAACTTCAAGCCCTTCCGCCATAGCCTTATGCAAGCGGTAAGCCATGAAGAAGTTTTAAATCTACTTGAAAGGATAAGGGAGTTCTATATTTAGATAGATGATCGAAATTACTATTTCCTGAATTTTCCTTTTGAGAAAATATCCCTGATACGCTCAGGTTTTATGAGCTGATAGACATGCAGACCCAGTTTGGAGGCAGTTTCTACATTTTCGAGCTTATCGTCGATAAAAAGGGTCTCTGAAGGATTCAAACCTTCTTGAAAGATAACAAATTCATATATTTCCTGATGCGGTTTGCTCAAATGGAGATCGAAGGAAAAATAGGCCTGATGGAAAAGCTCGGCAAACTCCTTATACCCGAAGCGCAATTGCAAATCCCTGACATATAAGTCGTAATGTATTTCGTTCGAATTGCTCAGAAGGAAGATGTTATAGTTTTTTTTGGCCTGTTCAATTATCTTAATCCGCTCTGCGGGAATATCGTAGAGCAAGGCGTTCCACGCATCGTCAATCTCCTGGTCGGTAGCACTCAAATCGAGCAAGTCGCGAAGCTTGTTCCTGAAAATATCAGGTGTAAAAATACCTCTTTCAAATTTTCTCACCAATTCCGTAAACTCGCTGCTATGTGCTTTTTCAGGATGGTCAAGCCCCAGTTTCAAAAATTCGTTAATGGTTAACTGCTCATCTATATCGAGGACTACCCCGCCAAAATCAAATATTATGTTTTTTATTGCCATGGTTCTTTTTTAAACACTACAAATTAAAGGAATTATTAAATAGAATCGCACTAAAAATCCAATTATTTATAATTTTCTTGTTTTTTATTTGCTTATCCTTATATCTTTAATTAATTTAGCATCAATATTTTAAAAACCAAATTATTGATGATGAAAAACTATTTGCTATTGCGGTTCACTGCGCTTGCCATTCTGCTCGTATCTGCCTTCTCGTGTTCCACAAATTGCGATTGCGACCCGGATCCCTATCGCGATATGCTGTCTGAAACCGATGTGCTGAAAACAGTTGTTCAGGTAAATACAACAAACTTGGCCACCGGCTTCGAAACCCTATTCGAGAATATTTATACAAATAATGCTTTGGAAGACAGTGCAATATTTGCTGAATATTGCCAGGCCGTTATAAATCCGGTTCGTTTTTTTAATGATGAGTCGGGTTATTTTTTCGTTGAAACAACTAATGCCTGGATGGTTGCCCATGCCACAAAACCCGGGCTGATAGGAACCAACCGAATGGACGTTCAGGATTTAAACGGGAAATATTATGTGCGCGACATGGTTGAAGCAATTGATTACAAAGGCTTTGGATTTGTAGATTATTATTTTGAGAACCCGGCGAACGGATTGTCAACAAGAAAACTGGCTTTTGTAAAATCTATTCCTGCAGCTCAATTTTTTATCGGGACGGGATTTTATGAGAACGGCGATTCATATTACTTTACTTCTGGAGAGGCTGCGAAAGCCGTGTTGGAAGTTGCCACAAAGTCGATGGGACAAGGGCTGAAAGGAGGGTTCGATATGTATGAGGATTCGATGGCGAAAGTAGAGTTTTGCCGAATGTTTATCGATAACATCCGTTTTTTCGATAATCGGTCAGGATATTTTTTTGTTTATGACTTCAACTGTGTCAACGTTGCCCACGGAACTCAGAAAGACCTTCAGGGAGAGAATTTGTACGATTATCAGGACCCAAAGGGCAATTTTGTTATAAAAGACTTGGTGAAAATTGCAAGAACACAAGGATCGGGATATTACGATTACTATTGGAACAATCCGGTAAGCGGGAATGAAGAGCCGAAAACGTCTTTTGTTTATAAGCTCCCGGGTATGGATTATTTTGTCGGAAGCGGCATTTATTATTACAACTTAACGTAAAAACAGATGAAAAACATCTCTTATATTACTGCTTTGATATTAATTATATTCTTTGGTCAATCATCATGCAACGATTGTAATTGCCCGGAGCCCAACCCGCCAATGTATAATCAGCTCGAATTAAATAAAATGATAGTTGAAACCAATACTACCAACGCATCAACGGCATTTGAAACAGTATTTTCGAAAAACATCACCGACAGTGCCTCACGAGCAACATTTAGTCAGGTTTTTGCTGACAGCGCAAGGTTCTACGACGATAAATCGGGGTATTTCTTTATTGAAACTCTTGATGGTGCATGGGCCGTTGCCCATGTTAATCATGATTTAATCGGAACCTCAAGGATTAATGTCCAGGACGAAAACGGGAAATTCTTTATTCAGGAGATGGTACAGACGGTTCGTTATACAGGCTTTGGTTTTGTTGAGTACTACCGCAAAAATCCGGCAAGCCTGATCAACGAAAGGAAATTGAGCTTCGTAACATCCGTACCCTCGGCCAATTGGTTTATCGGAACAGGATTTTATGGAGGTCCCGGAACTTTGTATTATACCGATTACGAGGCCAAGCAGCTAATATTGCAGGAAATCGTAAACACCATGGCCAGGGGAATATCGGGCATAATAACTAATATTTATCCGGGCGGGGCCGAAAGGGTTGATTTTTGCCGTGACTTTGTTGACCACATCAAGTTCTTCGACGATGCCTCCGGATATTTTTTCATCAACGATTTCGACGGTATCAATATCGCACAAGGCGCCGATTCAGGGCATCAGGGGCAAAACGATTATGACTTGCAAGACACTCAAGGAGCCTATATTATACGCGACATGATAAACATTGCCAAGGATGGCGGCAGCGGTTTTTACGAGTATTATTGGGCCAGGCCTTCAAGTGACAAAGAAGAAAGGAAGATAACTTATGTGAGTTCCATCAAGGGGACCGATTATTTTATCGGAGCCGGGTTTTATGTCAATTAATCTGTTTCAAAGCCTCGTCGCTGGTCTCGACAGGTAGTTGGCACGACTTGTTCCTGCAAACATATATCATTGTTCTTGAAGGTATTAAACGATTTTCAAGAAGAGGCAAGTTCTCCTTTTCCCCACCTAGGAAAATAGAAGTCGGCAAATAGTTTTTCTGTAGTTCTATGTTGATTCTTCCCGAATTCTCGCCAACAATTGCAACTTCACTCACTTCATAAGTCAATAAGCCTTGCAAAACGGCCCAGTTGGCATACCAAGGGCCGGCTTCGGGAATTTTGTTTTTTACTTGTGCAAACATCTGCTTCGACAGATTAGAATATTGCTCATTATCGAAAAGGTGGGATAACTCAAACAACGTAATTGCCATTATGGAATTTGATGCAGGGATAACATTGTCGGTGGTCTCAATAGTCCGGGCGATGAGGTTTTCCTAATTATCGGAGGTATAAAAGAACATACCGCTCTTTTCATCGCGAAAATGATCAATGCTATAATCGGCCAGGGATTCGGCCATGTCGAGCCAGTGTTTATCGAAGCTAATACCGTAGAGATGTGTCATGGCGTTGGCCATAATGGCATAATCATCCAAAAAAGCATGTATCGACGATTTCCCGTTCATGAAGTTTCTAAGGAGCGAGCCATCCTCCTCAAGCATGTTTTTTTCCAAGAACTCGGCGTTTTTTATCGCTGCGGCGAGATATTTTTTATCGCCCAAAGCCGTATAGGCATCCAAACAAGCATTCAACATCAACCCGTTCCAGGCAGTGAGTATCTTATTGTCGGTGGATGGCCTTTCCCGCTTGTTCCGATAATTTAAAAGCTGCTCGTCTGCTCTGGCAAGTATTTCAACAAACTTCTCAAAATCTATATCCTTACTTTTGGCAAACTCATCTTTATCGCTTTTGGGCAGAAGGATATTATTTCCGTTTTCCCAGTTTCCTTGAGGTTTAAGCTGATAATATTCGCCTATCAGATCCCGTAAATCATCGGCAACAGCCTCATTAAACTCATGGCGGGCCCAAACGTAAAACTTCCCTTCCTCTCCCTCGCTATCAGCGTTCAAAGATGAATAAAACCCACCATTTTCATCACTTAGCTCACGTATTACAAAATCGAAAGATTGTTCGATAATTTCTTTGTAGCGAGGCTTTTTCGTTGTTTTATACGCATTGGCATATAGGCTGATAAGCTGGGCGTTATCGTAAAGCATTTTCTCGAAATGAGGAACTTTCCAAAACTCATCTACCGAATACCGCGCGAAACCACCACCGATTTGATCATAAATACCCCCTTTTGCCATTTCGTCGAGAGTGAGCAAAACAGGCTTTAGGGCAGCCTCATTACCAGTTAAGTAAAAATATTGGAGAAGGAATTCCCAGGCCACAGGAAGCGGGAATTTAGGAGCTCTGTTGAAGCCCCCGAGTTTGTAATCTATCTGTTTGTCCCAGGAATCAATTAGACCCTCATAGTCTTCAACGGGAAATTCCTGCCTGGCGGCATTTTGACTGCTATCAAAGGAATGAGGGCCTATTCCATTGGCAAGCTGGTTGGCATAAGACACAACTTTCCCGTTTTCATTAATATACAGATCATGAATTTTGGCCATGATGTCCATCCAACGCTGCTTTGGGAAGTATGTCCCTACGAAAAACGGCTTTCCGTTAGGCAGGGCAATGGCATTCAGGGGCCAACCGCCCTGTCCGTTAATCAACTGTGCGGCATCCATATAAATACGGTCAACATCGGGGCGTTCCTCGCGATCTACCTTTATGCATACAAAATTCTCGTTCATATATGCGGCAACCTCCTCGTCAGAAAAACTTTCGTGCTCCATTACATGGCACCAATGGCAGGCCGCATAACCAATACTGATTATCAGCGGTTTGTTTTCTTTTTTTGCTTGGGCGAAGGCTTCTTCGCCCCATTCCTGCCAATGGACAGGATTGTCGGCATGTTGAAGCAGATAAGGGCTGGAGGCGTATTTTAGTTTATTCATGTTTTCTTTATTATCCTGCCCTTGGCAGTAAGTTAAAAGCATTAGCGTTAATGACAAAAACAGGAGTTTGTTCATTTTACAAACTTAAAGTAAAGTAAATCCCGATATTAGGTTTGCCGTTTGCGGATAGTTAAAAAATATTACTTTTATAAAAATTTTAACAAAATAAAATCATGAAGAAGCATATTTACGGAATATCCGGCTTTTTAATGTTGCTGTTTCTGATAACTTCCTGTGCCGCCGGCTCAGAAAAATTCACAGAGGAAACCGCCGGTTTCCTTATGGGGGCATGGCATGGGTTTATCTCTTTGTTTTCATTTGTTGCCAGCCTTTTCGTTGACGGAATTGAGGTTTACGAGAAAAACAACAACGGCAACTGGTATAATTTCGGTTTTATAATTGGAATTATGATGTTTTACGGTGGAGGCGGAAAAGGTGCTTGCGGACGGAGGAGAAGGTAATGCCCAGGCTCGTTTTGCTAACTTAGGCAGAACTGGTTTCGGTTTGCTAGTTGCCGGCTGCATTCTTTCGGAAAACATCCATTACAAGACATGAAGTGGTTAGCTTTTCATGGAGTATGCGGTTTTCATGCATCCGGGCGCCAAGTCGCTGTCCGAGGAAAAAAGCGGAAACGAGGAAAATGTACGTGTACCAGGCAAAGCCGATATTGGAGTAAATGCGCAGCAAAATTATGAAAGGAACCGGGATATGTACAGACAATGCCCATTGCAGCCCGAACTTCTTGACATTGGCCCTCCAGTACCCAAAAGGTATATTAAGTACAAAAACCGTAATTGTTACTATAATTAAATTAAAGATCATGGGGACAAAATTATAAAAATAATTTTGCGTGAAATACTAAACTGGATTTTAAGGTTAATTTATGGTTAATTTAATCGTGCCTGAAAAACCCGGGGAATTCATGGATAAAGTTCCAATATGTCTAATTTGCTTTAAATAAGCGGCATGATCTAGAAGGCAACTGTAAACCTGAGGCAAAATAAGATAAATAAAAAAAGAGCCACAAAAAACAATGACTCTTTTTAAAGTGGGCCCACCAGGACTTGAACCTGGGACAACCTGATTATGAGTCAGGGACTCTAACCAACTGAGCTATAGGCCCCGCTTTTTTAAAAGCAAACCGAAATCGGTTGGTATCAATTTCGGGCTGCAAAATTAAACATATTTATTTATCTGCCAACAATAATATTGCATATTTTTTCTACTTTTGTGTCGTGATTTTAAAGGCATTATATAAAATACCAATCAAACCCCGCTTATTTTCATTTATCCTTGCAATCCTTTTTGTTTCCGCAGTTATTTCAACTTCTTATGCCACATGCATTTACAGCGACAAAAACACCGACTGGAAATTGGTAAAGAACAGCAACGACATTAAGGCTTATGTTGAGGATTGCCCGATGGACGCCATTAAAAAAGTCAGGGTTGAAACTGTTGTGATTGCAAGTCTTTCCGAGCTGGTCTCAATCATCAAGGATGCTGAAAGCCATAACGACTGGGTTTTCCTTAATTCCGAATCAAAAGTCCTGGACGAACCCGACCCCTTTCACTGGAAATATTACGGCCGCACCGATGCTCCATGGCCTGTTAGCGACAGGGATTGCATAGTTGAAACAGTGCTCACCCAGAACCCCATTGATTATTCAGTAAGGATTTCCGGCTTTGCAATACCCGGCTACAAAACCGAGACCGATGATTGCGTTAGGATACGATACAGCAATTCCGTTTGGACTTTTAACCCGCTTGGAAACGAAATGGTTCATGTATCCTTTGAATTAAAAGTTGATATTGGAGGCAATATCCCACAATGGCTGGTAAATATGGCTGTATCGAAAGGCCCCTTTAAAACCATGGCAGGATTTAAAAAGATATTGGAATCGGGCAAATATCAGGATGCCAAACTTTCGTTCATCAAAGAATACACCCATTAGAAAAGACTTTTGGGTTTAATCTTCATCGTTTAAAAAAACATCCAGACTCTTGGAATGATCATCCAAAAACTCATTTATCTCGTCTATGAATATCTGTTGCTTGCGCTGGCGGTTGATTGTGAGGTGCAGCACAACCGCCTCCCTTACAGGAGGATAGCCTGTTGTTACAGTCCATGCAAGAGCATTTGGACATTCTTCAAGGTAAAATCTCAGCCCGCCTTTTATTTCGTTGCGGCATAAGGTGAACTCGCCCCATATCCCACCTACCCCTAGTTTCCCATCGGTAAGTTCCCCAATTGGGAACAGGTAACTGCTATAATCTTCCAAGGATTCCAGGGTCAGCTTTTTTTTAAGTTCCTCCTCCTTTATGCTTCTGTTTACTATTCTGAAAAATTCCACTTATTTGATTTTGTCAATTAAATCAGCACTCTATCATCGAGCCCCGAAATGAGCGCAAAAGTACAATAAACCACAAAAAAGGAATGCAAATAATTGCTTTATTTCAAGCTGTTGCTTGTCTTTAGTAAAACGAACTCTGCCCTGAGGCTTGGAGCCTTAAAAGCTATACTTTATCTTAGTGTAAATCATTGAGTTGTCGGCATAGCGGCCAAACTGACCCCTTTCGTCACCCACAAAAATATTCGAGCCTAAGAGGATAGAAAAGCTATCGCTAAAGTCGTAAGTGACTTTAGGGCGTATCAATGCGTCGCCATAATTAAGGCCTGCGTAAGAAAACAATTCAAGGTGCAATGTCTCGCGCATGGCATCGTAACGTGCGAGAAAGGTCATGGTATTAGCAAATTCATCCTCATCGATAAAAGGATTGTAATCCATTATGTATTTCTGCATAAACTGAGTGCTGAGCCTCAGATGCCCAACACCAAAATCGAGACCAACAACATAGTGCAAATAATCTTTTTGAACGAGGGCCCCGGCAGCCATCGGGTCTGCGGTTTGAAAATATTTTCCATTATAATAGGCGGCCTCGCCACGAATCACGAAGCTTTTCAGTGTAGAGGTAAATGATGCTCCTCCAACCTTTAAACGGTGATGTTCAGGGGTTATCCTCAAACCGCTTAGAACAGGGTTGCCCAAGGAGTCCATCACAAATTCCTTGTCAACATACATGCTTGGGGTTTGGTCCCAGGCATAAGCAGCCATCAAATCGAAGTCGATTGCAGAAGAAGAAAGTGAGTATTTTAAATAAACCTCGCTGTTTTCAAGCTTTGCGTCAATTTTCTCCTTTGAATGGTCGAAAGTCGGTGGGGCGGGAAATGTCGGCGGCTTATACCAAACGGATCCCGGCCCCGGAAAGTCGTTGCCAGCAAAAATCGGCTTCCAGATAAGTCCCAAGGTGCTGTTTCCCAGATAATAATCCACTTTGGCAGCATAAACGCCAACACGTATCTCATCAAAATCAGGCAATAAGAATTCCTGAAGGTCAAGAGGTGAGACGATATCGGTAATAAAAACGCCGTCGGCCTTGCCCCAAACCACTTGCTGTTTACCTATCCGGAAATCAAAATTATCGAAATACAGATCAAGGTAAATTTCCCGCAAACGGAAATCCAGGCTGTCGATACCATAAGAGTAGAGCAAAGGGTTGGCTTTAAACGCAATACGGTCGCCCATTTTCTCAAAGTTCAGGTTCAATGTGTTTTGCAGCATATTGAATTCGCCATTGTTGTATTGCAGGCCTGTATAATTTCTTACATACCCGTTTATATCGACATTCTGCGAACTTGCAATTTCAACTACCGACAATAGTGTTATCAATAATAATTTTGCTTTCATGCATTTAAAATTTTAGTTTACTGGTCATAATTCCGAAGCGGAATACTTTTCTTTTCTCATTAAAATAAATGTTATAATAATCCAAGCCGCTATAAAACTGGACGAAGAAGCCAATATCCTGCAAAAAAGTTGGGTGATAATAAAATATGAAATCGAGCTTAAGCCTTTTTAATGAGAAGTTTTGCCATTCGTTAAAATCACCGAACATCCATATTGCTTCAGTCCTAAAAGATATTTTTGCTCTTTTATTCTTATTGTTTTTTTTGCCAAGGGGCATTTTATAAATTGAGAAGGAGCCATGCCATCTAAGTGGGCTGTACAATCCCTCAAGCTCTGCTACCGACCAGCTGAGTGGATGAACTTCAATTGAACTTATCAGGAATTGCTCGGCATTCAGCCCTGCAACGGAACGATAATAAATCAACCCTATCTCAAAAAAGTTCGTTGAGAAATTACCCGTTTTGAGGTTTATCTTGCCATCAGGCAGATAAAAGTTCCCATCCTGCCCGTTTGAATGATGGGCAAACCTTCCGAAAAGCGTACGCCGACTATTTGATCTAGCGGCATTAAAACGATAGTATAAAGTAATTTGAGGAATATAGCTTGGGGTACGAACAGGCATTGACTCCTCTTGATACATCCTTATAATTATTTGAGGGGTAAGAACTGCCATCATCCTGGAGTTCTTGCTCTGCCTGATCAGGAAATTAGGTATAATATTGCCCTCGAACCAAAGTGGCTCTAGATTGCCCAGGTCAGCAGGGAATGTAATGTAACTGTTCCCTTGGTTTACGTCGGCAACAACAACCAATCCGATTCCCGAAACGGAATCACCTTTAGGCTGACCAAAACCCGACAGCGAAAATATGAATACAAAAACCGAAATAATCTTATACCTGCTCATAATCCTTTGTTCAAACCCGATGAAACCGGTACCTCTTTCTTAGACCCCCCTCATCATCATCCTTTCGGAGAATCTTGATGAAGGGATATTGGTGTTGATCTTAACATTATCGAGAACCATAGTCGTACGATGGTTTTTCTGAACATTTTCCATTTCCGAGCTTATAATCACCCAGAATCCTGAAATTTTCTTGAATTCCTTGATTTTCAGCACTTTCAATAATTCAGCATCTTCATCGTAGAACTCTTTTTTCAAGCCGATGAAATTATCTTTGCGAATCCATGTTTTTGTTTTTGAGTACATATAGTCTTCATCTTTAGGAATGCTCTCCACAACATAATATTCAACTCCGTCAATGGTTTCTTCACCGATTAAGTTGTGGGTGTCGTCGTCGAGCTTGCGATCTCCAAGGTCATCGTAAGTAAAGTCGGAGCCCATAAAATAATCGCTCTTGCTGTCGCTGGATATCCTCTTTATCTTTTTTAGGGCCGGGAGGTATATCCATTGATCATCGCTGCGGCTTTCGTCATCATAGGCCCAACTCATAAACGAAGTGTTTTTTACGTCGGCCGGAGATTGAAAAAACATTATGTTTTTTTCAACCTCACCAAGGTCTTTTGTGAATTGCTTTATCCTTCTAACCCTTTCGTTCCCGTTTTTGTTTATCAATGTCATGGTCAGGTTTGAAGTCTGGTCATCGCCTGACGGACGATCATAAACCTTCTCGACAATATCCCTGGCTGACAAATTTTGCGCTTTAGTTTTAGCTATAAAGCCAAACATCATTATTGTAATAATTACTGTGGTGATTTTTAATGTTTTCATTTTTTTTGTTTTAATTATTTAATGGTTTAATGGTGCAATGGTTTAATGGTTTAATGGTACAATGGTGCAATGTTGCAATGGTGCAATGGTGCAATGGTTTAATGGTTTAATGGTACAATGGGGTAATTGTCCACATAAGATTAAATAACTCACCCATTGTATAATTGTATAATTTCCCCATTGATCCATTATATAATTCACCCATTGTATAATTTATTTATCACTAACTGTTTTTAGTATTGCTCCTAATATTTTTAGTATTTCATCGAGATCTTTTAGCAGGCTGGTTGCAAGTTCTCTGTCAATGTATTTACTATCTCTTAGCAACCTAATCCAAAAACGTGTTTCTCTTGCTTCTTTGTAAGCGATAAAAAACTTAGCCCTAAAATCCTTCTTCGAAATACTTCCTGCAGCTTCTTCTGAATTAGCACCAACAGAAGTTCCGCTCCTCAGGATTTGTTTAGATAAAGTATATTCTTTTTTTTCTTTACTTAGATACTTGTAAAGATCAATGATGCGTAATGCAAAATCATAAGTTTTTGATAAAATAATGTTTTCTTCCATGACTGCCTTATTGTTAAATGTTTAAATATTGTAGTTATTTAATGGTGCAATGGTGCAATGGTATAATGTTATAATGATACAATTGTATAATGATGTAATGGTGTAATGGTTTGATAGCACGATGGTTTAAAAGTATAATTGTAAAATTAAATAATTTCCCCATTGAACCATTATATAATTCACCCATTGTATAATTGTATAATTTCCCCATTGATCCATTATATAATTCACCCATTGTATAATTGTATAATTTCCCCATTGATCCATTATATAATTCACCCATTGTATAATTATTTACTCTTTTTAAAATATATGTTGGTAACATTCAGTAAAACCAGCATTATTGTGAGGGTTCCGGCAAAGCTGGTAAACATGTTCAGGGAAACCAGGGCCCCAAGTTCGCGGTTTGGGGGGAATACGGAGAAGATGAGCACCAAAAATCCTGCTATTACAACAATGGCATTAAAAATTATTGCCTTCCCTGAGTGCGCCATTGTTTTTTGAGCGGCTACCAACTTGTCGTTAGTGTTGATAGCATTAAGCCTGTACTGTTCAAGAAAATGCACGGCATAATCAATGCCAATACCAATTGCGATACTCGATAACAATGCGGTTGTCGAACTTAAAGGTATGCCAAGAAAACCCATAATTCCAAAACTTATTAGTGCAGTAACTATAATAGGGACGGAACTGATCAAACCTATAATGATGTTTTTGAACATTATGGATATAAGAACGATTATTATTATCAACGACAACAGCAGGCTCATTATCTGTCCTTCGAGTATCAGGTCGGTAAAAACAAGTCCTTTATAACCGCTGCCGGCATAATTCATGCTTATCCCAAGTTTTTTGAACCTCCCTTCATAAGTATGGATTACGTCAAGGACCGAATTGATCGCTTTGGAATTATCGCTCTTAAGCTGGAAAGTTACATTCAGTTTCTCATAATCATAATCTACTACTTTGTTGAGGTTTTCCGGGTCGCCCGACATTTCGTAAAGCAACAAATACTGAGCAACCATATCCTTGCTGTCAGGAATTGTGCTAAAAGCCTCATCATCTTCATTCATTACCTTGTTCATACGATTTATATAATCAGTCAGCGAAAAAGCATTGCCCACAACCTTTAACTGACCGTCAACATCCTTTTGCATCTTATCAACCAACTTCAAAACCTCAGGCTCTTTGAATGTGTCTTTTTTGCCATTGGCATCAAGTATCAGGTTAAGCGAGCTGGTACCGCCAAAATGCTCGTTTATGAACTTATCGGTCATTACTATTTCGCTATCGCTTTCGAATTTATCGAGGAAACTCGAGTTGATCCACATTTCCTGCAGTCCGAATACTGAAAGAACAATTATTAGGACAGTCCCTAAAATCGAAACATATTTGTTTTTGATTATCCATGCAGCAAAAGAATTGGCGATTTTTGAGTTGGAATGCCCTCCTTTATTTTCTTTCATATCAACCTTTTTGGCTTTTGGCAACCCGAAAATCATAATTCCGGCAGGAAGGAAAACCAATGAGAACACCATGGCCATCATTACGCCGAAGGCGGTGAATACCCCAAAATATTTTACGGGATATACCTGGGAAGTGAGCAATGAAATAAAGCCTACAGCAGTTGTTACAGAGGTCATTACAACCGGTTTCCACATCTGTTTCAGCATGTCCGTTACAGCCTCCTTCCTTGATGCTGAGGGATTATGATCCACAAAAGTGTGGAGGTGGCTATAGAGATGGATGCCGTCGGCCACCCCGATGGCTATCAGCATTACCGGAATCATCGTTGAGACGGCATAAATAGGTATGTTGACGGCCGCCATGAGGCCGAAAGCCCAAATGGTAGAGAAAAACACTACACCTAAGGTTATCAATGTTCCTTTAAAACTTCTCAGGGTAATTAACAAAACCAGGAAGATTACCAACAGTACTATTGGCACCATCATTTGCATATCGGCCGGGCCCAGCAGTGCCATGGTGCCTTCTACAATTGGCCTTCCGGCAACATGGATCTTGATGTCGTCGGTTTCCGAGGCTTTCGCCACTTCGAGTATTTCCTGATAGAATTCCTGTGTGAACACATCATCCTTGATCTCAGCAACAATTACCGTAACTGTTTCGTCGGACGAAACCAACCTTCCGAAGATCATTTCATTGTTCTCGACATTCCGCTTTAAGCCCTTCAGTTTTTCATTGGTTCTAGGGATCCTCTTAAAAAAGCGTCTTACATCCATGCCGTCTTCCGACCCTACAATATTGTCGGCGGTATAAAGCGATGTTACATCGTTTTTGTCAATCTCGTCGAACTTTTGAAAACGCCTGGTCAACTGCTTTAATGTGTCCAATGTGGCAGTATTGAATATGCCCTCTTTGTTTTCAATCGCAATTATAATCCCATCACGGATGTTAAACCATTCTTCAGCCTGGTCGCTATAAACAAATGCCGGATGATCGTGGGGCATGTATTTATCGAGATCGGTCTCCATTTTTGTGTTTTCTTTCATTAAAAAGAAAAAAGCAGTTGTAATTGCAACAATTACTGCCATGCTGACCCATGGATAATTCAATAGTTTATTTAATAATTTTTCCATTTTATCGTTAGTTAGTATTAACTATGTTTTTTTGTCTAAAAAAAGGCTGGAACAGCCTTTTGCAATTAAACACCTTGCCATTTACAAAACCTTGGTTGCAGTTGTGGGTCGCGGCGCTTTAACTACCAATATCCTCACCATTGAATTAGTATTATTATAAATACAATGGGCAATGCCTTTTGGGCTTTCTACCAAGCTGTTTGCATCAACCCTTTGTTTTTCTTCGCCGATGAGAACGTCGGGGCTTCCCTCTATCACAAAAAAGAAGACATCAACAGGTGTTATGTGAGGTTTTAAGCTTTCGCCCGGTTTTAATTGCATATAAACTGCCTGTGCCGATTCGGCATTATAAATCATGCGGGCATCAACCTGATGCACATTGTTTTTAATCGGAGTTTCCGAAACTAGTGTTACTTTCATTTTTTATCGTATTAGTTTATTTTTTATGCAAGAACTTTATTTAGTCCCGCTATTAATTTTTTTCCTTCTGCTTCAAGATTAAAACTATGATTGCTCAAATCCCATCTTTTAACAAGCATCCTCAGTGAGCCCATGATTATCAAGACCAGAGTTTCCCTGTCGATGTCGTTTCTCACATTCCTCTCCTCCTGGCCTTTTAATATTATAGTGTCAATGGTTTTCCCGTGGGTGTTTAACACTTCTGTAATCTTTATCTTGAGCAATTCCTCATTCTTGAAAATTTCTTCAGAGAAAATCACCGAAACCATTGAAGGCGATTCGGAAAATACCGCAAGCATGCGCATGAACAAAAACTCTATCTTTTCGATGGCAGTTCCCTGAAAATCATCCATTAAGCCTGATAGCAGTACGGCCATCTCCTTAAAGTTATTCAGAATACTCAACAGTATTTCCGTCTTGCTCTCAAAATGGCGATAAATGCCCGGCTCTGAAATACCAATGGCCTTCGACAGGTTTTTAATTGTCAGGCCCTGTATCCCCTTCTTATCGATAATGTTAATCGATTCCTCTATTATCTGTTGTTGCCTATCGGACAGCATTTTATTTTATGTTAGTTAGTATTCGCTCGCAAAATAACAGCTTTTAATTCAATTACACAAGTTTTATTAACATTTTTTAAGGGGCAGATAAAAAAGCACCTTTGATGTCGCATTATTTATTTTTATTATCCTCACCCCATTATCCCCGATATCCGCTTATTTTCTACTTTTGCAAAAAAATTAAAACATGTCAGGAGAAAATCTCACAAACCTTTCAGAATTAGGGGAATTCGGCCTTATTGACGAATTGACAAACGATATAAAGACAAAAAACGAAAGCACGATTTTCGGCATAGGCGACGATGCTGCTGTTTTAGGCTATGCGGAAAACAAGAGGATACTTGTTTCCAAGGATCTACTTATCGAAGGCGTTCATTTCGACATGACCTTTATGCCCTTGAAGCATTTGGGCTATAAAGCGGCAGTGGTGAACTTTTCGGATATGGCCGCTATGAACGGTAAGCCCAGGCAAATGATAGTTGGCCTGGCCGTCAGTAGCAAATTCACTTTGGAAGCACTAAAGGAAATTTATGCGGGCCTGAAAAAAGCATGCGAAAACTATGGTGTGGATCTTGTTGGTGGCGACACCACCACAAGCACACATGGCCTTCATATCTCAGTTACGGTAATTGGGGAGGCTGATGCTGAAAAAGTTGTTTACCGCTCAGGCGCCAAGCCCAACGACTTGATTTGTGTCTCAGGGGATTTGGGTGCGTCGTATATGGGGTTATTGGTTCTTGAAAGAGAAAAAAGAGCATTTCAGGCCAACCCCAATTTGCAACCCGAACTTGCCGGAAACGATTATATCTTACAGCGACATTTAAAACCCGAGGCGAGGACCGATATTGTTGAGGCACTCGGGAAAGCCGAATTGCTTCCAACCTCCATGATAGATATTTCCGACGGGCTGGCATCCGAGATCCTGCACATCTGTACAAGATCGAAAACCGGATGTGTAATTTATGAGGAAAAGATCCCCATCGACCAAATGACTTTCGATATGGCCAAGGAGTTTAAAATAGTTCCGGCCATTGCCGCACTAAATGGTGGCGAAGACTATGAGCTTTTATTTACGATCAGTCAGGCAGACTACGAAAAGATCAAGAGCATCGATGATATAACCGTTATTGGTTATATTACTAATGATACTGACGGTCAACGTCTTATAACCACTGATGACCAATCTATCGACATAGAGGCACAAGGATGGGATGCGCTTAAAAACAAAAAAAAGGGAAATGGGGATTAATCTCCGTCCCGGCAGCTCAGCATTCTTAATTTCTGTTTTGCAACTTAATAAGCTACAATTATCGGGTATTTTGATTTTTTTTTACCTTTGATGTTCTATTAAGCGAAAATAATGATCAATTCGGCCTCATTTACATTTAAATCTACCGGGCAATTTCCGGATAAACTGGAGATTCTGTTATCAGAAATCGATTTTGAGCCAACTCTTGCATTTTGTTTTGTCTCGGTTGACATGAAAATTAAACATGTCATGAAAACATTAGCGGAAAAAGGCATCAGCTTATTTGGGGCGAGCAGCTGTGGCGAATTATTGTTCGACAAAAACAACGAAACAGTTTCGGACAAGGCCGCCGTGATCACCATAACGGATATAGCCGCTGACGGTTTTTCAATTATCAGCCGAGAAAGAAACAATCTCAAATCTCATGACTTTGGAAGATCTTTAGGCGATGAAATCCACAACTCCGAAAACAAATCGTCAGTTATTATTGCAGCAAGTGGGCTCATCCTTGATGGCCAGGCCATGGTGGAAGGTATTGTTGAGGTAAATGGCAACGATTTAGTGATGTTCGGCGGCCTTGCCGGCGATGATTCCAAATTCGAGAAGACGTTTGTTTTCACCGAAAACGGAATTTTCGATGACGGTGCAATATTGTTGCTTCTCAACAAAGATAAAATTGAGGTCTCGGGTATTGCCAGCAGCGGTTGGATAGGCCTGGGAGCCGACTTAAGGATAACAAGCTCGGATGGCAATATTGTTTATACGATTGATGACGAGCCCGCATTGGACGTTTATAAAAGCTACCTAAGCGTTACCGACGAGGAACTCCCGGCCATAGGCATTGAGTTTCCGTTGATGATCAAAAGAAAAAACGGTGAAACGGCGCTCAGGGCCGTCATCGGCATAAACAGCGAGGACAAATCGTTGATTTTTGCAGGTTCCGTTTCTAAAGGCAGTTATGTTACCTTTTCCAGTTCGCCGGGTTTCGAGGTCATTAAAACAACGACCTCAAAGCTTGCGTCTTTTCACGAGCAAGATCCCGAAGCCGATTTATTTATCTTGTTTTCATGTATGGCCCGTCATTTAGCTTTGGGACCAATGGTCAATCAGGAAATAAAATTCGCTGCCGACAAATGGGACGCACCGGTAATTGGTTTTTTTACTTACGGGGAAATAGGAAGGAACGCTAATTCATGCGATTTTTTCAACCAAACCTATACCCTTGTTAAGCTTACCGAAAAAAACAACCATAAATAATATGAGCCACGAAGTCGATAAGATAATTCAGATTCTAAACGAAATCACGGATTTTGACGATTTCAACGCCCGTAAAAATACCATTATCGGCTTATTAAGACAAGTTGAGAAAAACGAATCCTTCAATAACTTCAGGCACGAAAGGGCTCTCAAGGACAAGAACGTATTGTTTTCGTTGCTCAGCAAAACATCCGACGACTTAAAAAGCGCCAACAAAGAACTATTGAAAAGGGCGGAGGAACTTGATACGCTCTTAAATACGATTCCTGCTTTGGTGTTTTTTAAGGATACTTCGCTCAGATATGTGATGGTGAACAAAACTTATTGTCGTTTCACCGAGTTGAAGATGGAGAAAATAATCGGCAAGACCATCCATGAGGTCATAAAAGGATATAAGTCTTCGTTCGACTATTCGGAGATCGAGAAAAACGTCATCAAGACAGGCAAGGCCATTTATAATATCGAGGAGAAAATAATTCGCTATGGCGATGACCACTGGCTCACAACCAACCTGGCCCCCGTAAAAAGCGAGCAAGGCAAGATTATCGGTCTTATCGGGGTTTCCTGGAACATCACGGAGCAACGCAATTATGAATTGCAACTTCAGCAAGCCAAACAGATTGCCGAAGCCGGAACAAAAGTCAAAAATCAGTTCCTGGCAAATATAAGCCATGAGATAAGAACGCCATTGAACGGGATTATCGGAATGTCGCAAATATTGACAAAAACGAATCTCAACAAAAGTCAAAAGGATTATTTAAACATACTTATCAACTCATCCGACAGCCTGCTGTCGTTGGTAAACGACATACTAGATTTCTCGAAAATAGAAGCCGGGAAATCCGAACTGGAAAATCATGACTTTAGTTTCAAGGAACTGCTTAACGACATCAAGAATGTTATCGAGGCAAAAGCCGAAGAAAAAGGCCTTGAGTTCGGCTTATTTGTTTCCGGTGATTTTCCAGATATTGTAAATGGCGATAGCTACAAGATAAAACAAGTCGTGTTAAACCTCGCAAAAAACGCCATTAAGTTTACCAAGGCCGGCAGCGTGAAGATTTTTGCGTCAGTGATTGAATGCAAAAACAACAAATACAGCGTGCAGATTCGGGTTTCCGATACGGGAATCGGAATCAAGCAAGAGAACCTAAAGGGCTTGTTCGATGGCTTTTATCAGATAGACGCCACAACCACAAGGACTTACGGGGGAACCGGCCTCGGCCTTGCACTATGCAAGAAACTTATAGATATTCTTGAAGGCGAAATAAACGTGAAAAGCGTTTTTGGCACCGGATCTGACTTCTGGATAGAATTTAAAATCAGCAGCTCCAAGGAGAGAAACTTAATCAACAGCAACGACAAACTAAACTCCGCTGAACAACTTAATGTTTTGCTTGCGGAAGACAACCTTGTTAATCAAAAGATCACTGAATTCAGCATCAAGCAGTTAGGCTACAATATCAAAATAGCGAACAATGGGCTGCAAGCCGTCGAATTTTACAAAGACAACATTTACGACTTTATCTTAATGGATCTGCAAATGCCCGTAATGAACGGCTTTGACTCAACAATAGAGATAAGAAAGATTGAGGAAGCAGACAACGAAAGACAGAGAACCCCGATAATAGCGTTAACAGCCAATGCGACAAAAGAGGATCGCAAAAAAAGTTTCGATACCGGCATGGATGGGTTTATGAGCAAGCCTTTCAACCCGATAGAGCTTAAAAAAATGCTCATCAAACTTAATATTTTGTAAGCGATGTCGATTTCTGAGATAGCACTATTGACAGCAGCCGGCCTGATGGTCGGCTTTATTAATACCCTCGCCGGGGGGGGGAGCATAATTTCCTTATCGATCCTGATGGCCTTGGGGCTGCCCCCTACCCTTGCGAACGGCACCAACAGGGTAGGTATAATTATCCAGACCATAACGGCAACAACAAGCTTCAGGCAACAAAAAGTATTGGAGACCAGAAAAGCAATAAAACTGGCCATACCAGCAACAATAGGTTCCGTAATAGGTGCTTTTGTTGCAGTTGACATAAACGAGGACATTTTTAAAAAAGCAATCGGCGTTACGATGCTGATAATGCTCGTGTTTATTTTTTACAACCCTAAAAAATATATTTACGGGAATGTACAAATAGAGAACAAGCCATTTACATGGAAAACATACTTGATTTTCTTTCTTATAGGAATTTACGGGGGTTTTATCCACATGGGAGTTGGTTATTTCTTGCTTACGGCCATTGTTATGGGAGCAGGCTTCGACCTTGTAAAAGCCAATGCAATAAAGGTATTCGTAGTCCTGGCTTATATTCCTTTTTCGCTGGTTGTTTTTATTTATTACGGACAGGTAAACTGGCTTTATGGCTTTATAGTTGCCATTGGCAGTGTGAGCGGCGCTTTTATCGCATCGCGAATGGCCGTGAGCAAAGGCGTTGATTTCATAAAATGGGTTATTGTTGTGGTCATCTTACTTACTTCGGGTCAAATGTTTGGTTTATACGATCTTAAAGGCCTAATTGGCTAATCAATATTCACTTTGATTTTCTTTTATCACGATTAAAAAAATCAATATGTCATCACTTAAATTAGTAGAAAACGATTCTTGGCTACAGCCATTTAGCTCTATAATTACAAGGCGTTCTGATAAAATAAAATCGAAACTCAAAGATATCACCAAGGGCAGCTTTTTGCTTTCTAAATCAATAAATGCACATCTTTATTATGGGCTTCATCGCAATGAAAAGTCCTGGGTTTTTCGGGAATGGGCTCCAAATGCCCAATCAATATATTTAATTGGTGATCTTTCCGACTGGAAACCTCTCGAAAAATATAAGCTTCTCAAACTTGAAAATGGAAATTGGGAAGTGGAAATCCCGCTAAACAACTTAAAGCATGGCATGCTTTATAAATTGCTTATCAACTGGGGAACAGGAAGTAACGAACGTATTCCGGCTTATTGCCGAAGAGTTGTCCAGGACGAAAAAACCAAAATTTTCTCGGCTCAGGTTTGGAATCCAAAAAACACTTATCGATGGAAAAACAACTCATCAATTAAAATTGAAAACCCGCTGATTTATGAAGCCCACATCGGCATGGCCACCAATGAGCTTAAAGTTGGATCTTACGATGAATTCAGGAAAAATGTATTGCCACGAATCGCTAAGCTTGGTTATAATGCTATTCAGTTAATGGCCATACAGGAACATCCTTATTATGGGTCGTTCGGATATCAGGTCTCTAATTTTTTTGCTCCTTCGTCGCGATTTGGAACGCCCGAAGAATTGAAACGGCTTATTGACGAAGCCCATGAGATGGGAATCGCAGTGGTATTGGACATAGTGCATTCGCATGCCGTAAAGAATGAAACAGAAGGCCTGGCAAAATTCGACGGCACCGATTACCAGTATTTTCATGGGGGAACAAAGGGAGATCATCCTGTTTGGGATTCGAGATGCTTTAATTATGGAAAAGATGAGGTGATAAACTTCCTGTTATCAAACTGTAAATACTGGCTGGAAGAGTTTCATTTTGACGGTTTCAGGTTCGATGGCGTAACAAGCATGATTTACGATCATCACGGACTGGGTATCGATTTTGTTGACTACGAAATGTATTTTAACGGAGAGCAGGACGAGGATGCTTTAACTTATCTGACTCTGGCAAACATACTTACACACGAAATCAACACCGATGCAATTACAATTGCCGAAGATGTGAGCGGCATGCCGGGCATTGCCTCGCCTATTGAAGACGGGGGAACCGGTTTCGATCTCCGAATGTCGATGGGTGTTGCCGACTATTGGATTAAAACCATCAAGGAGAAGAAAGATGAAGAATGGGACATGGGTGAGCTTTACCACCAGCTAACTAACAAAAGGGAAGACGAACGTACGATAAGCTATGCCGAGAGCCACGACCAGGCAATGGTAGGCGACAAGACAATTATCTTCCGGCTTATCGACAAGCTTATGTACACATCCATGCAGGTAACCGACAAAAATTTAATTGTGGAAAGAGGTATTGCCCTACACAAAATGATAAGGCTCGTCACTATTTCAACCGCAGGCGGCGGCTACCTCAACTTTATGGGCAACGAATTCGGCCATCCCGAGTGGATCGACTTCCCAAGGGAAGGTAACGACTGGAGTTATGCCTATGCCCGGAGACAATGGGAACTGGCCGATAACAAAAAACTAAAGTACTACTTTTTAAACGAGTTTGACAAAGCTATGGTTAATCTGATCAAGGACGAGGACGTCCTGAGCCACAAACCATTGGGCATAACACAAAACACCCCAGACGCAGTAATGGCTTTTAAACGGGGGAAGCTGATATTTGCATTTAATTTCAATCCATCCGCATCGTTTACCGATTATGGTTTTGAAACCGATCCCGGTATTTATAAAATTGTGCTCGATTCCGACAACGGCAAATTTGGAGGTGCTAGTTTAAACGACAACGATATGTTGCACAAAACCCAATCAGAAAACGGAATTGTCCGCCTGAAACTATATTTGCCAAGCAGAACTGCTATTGTTTTGAGAAAAATCGATTGATTTATCGGGTTATTTGAATGACCCCTTTATGGAATTAACAATGTACTCTCCTGAATATCTATATATTATTGCTTAATCCACTTGATTCCCCTCCCCGAGTTTTCATCATAGAAAAAATAAAAGCCCGGCTTCAATAAATTTACATCCAATGTTTTTATTTGTCCGCCCATAACGTTTACCGACATAACAAGCCCGGTGTTCGGGCTCAGCAAACGAAATGTCATTTTGGTGTGGGAATTATTTTTAACCCTAATAAACTTGCTTGCTGGATTCGGGAAAACCTCAAAAAGCAAGGCTTTGTTTTTTTCTATACCCACCCAGCTTGCAACAAAAGCGGATGCAGTATCCCAGCTCAACAAATCGTTGGAAACAAACTGTATAGGGAGAAAATCCCCCGGGCTTGCATATTCATGTATCGGGTTTTCCTCGTTGCTATAATAACCATCGCCAAAATCCCCATACCAATAAGTGGAGCCTTTGCTTGTATCTTCGAACATTACAACATTTTCAATAGCTGTCAAGGAAAAGCCTGCAACTGGTTTGTGTATATCATAGCTAAAAGCCTCAACTTTGTTAAAAACCGTGTCCCAATACTCATTGGGGCCGTCATCCCAATTCCCGTTATTCGTACCATAAAACTCATGGCCTTCATCAATCACAAAATATGTTTCGGCAGGATTGTTCAAGTTTTCCAATCTTTCGGCAACAAGGCCACTACCGTAGGTTGGGGGGGAAGCATCGTTGCCGAACGCACTGCCATAATTAAAAGGAACTGTTTCGTCGGCAGTGCCATGGGCCAAGAAAACAGGTAGGGTGTCGCTTGTAACGATGAAATTCGTATCCTGCAAAGCACCCCAAAGGGCCATTATCCCGTCAGCCTTGCCCAAGCGACTATAATTATTTCCTGAGCAGTCCAGGCATCCCAGGTCTGGCGACATATAAGTTTCGGGAGGTCTTTCCGCCTCGGTGTCCATAAACATATCTTGTTGAGCGATATAGCCGCCTGCACTGCTACCAAGCAAATAAACATTATTTGTGTCGATACCATAAACGTCGGCATTTTCCTTTAAAAAACGTATCGCTGCCCTTCCGTCCTGAACGCCTCGGTAAACAGCACGAACAGAACTGGGACCACTAAAGATATTCATGCCTAAACGGTAATCAATACTTGCAGCCACATATCCTCTGTGAGCCATCGAATCACAGAAAGCCACCATATCGTCAACATCCTTGCTTCCTGAGACAAAGGCACCCGAATGGGCGCAAACAATCGCAGGTCGATAAGCAAGGGTATCACCAACAGGCCAGTAAATATCCATCAATAAATCTTGTGGCGAAGTGTTGTTTTCGTCCAGATAAGGAAAATTCAAAGCTTCAGCATTCCCGTAAACGATGTTTTCGCTTATTTGAATCGCAGGGAAAACAGATTCAAGATAGCGGGAATTATAAGGGATCTGGTTGAAACAATACTGCGACAACAGCCCAAAGATTAGCAACATAAGGGATAATCGTTTAATCATATTTATTTTCTTTGGAGAACAAAATTAACAAAAACCATCATATTCTTTCACTTAAAAGCATAAGTCCCGGTTCAAAACCAATAAGCAATATTTATGCTCCATAAATAATCTCCCCGAACTCCGGTATTGACTGTTCTGGTTTGGGGCGAATTTTTATTCAACATTATGCGAACGAACAAATTTTACGGGGTCTTTCTGATGAGGCATTACTGTTTTTCATATTACATATATATGTTTCATAAATGTATCACTGATTAGTTTCCGCCCTATGGGATAAGCGGTAACACGATATTAATGTTACGACAACAACTTTATAGTTGCAAATAATGCCAAACCTTGGATTCGAATAATTAAAGCACAAAAAACAATATTATTTTCAAATCTTATATGTCTGATTATCTGTTTATTATAAAGTTAATTGAATAATAATCATTATTTTACTTGTTTTTTAGGGTTAATTGTTCGTATATTTGCCGGCAGTAAAGCAGACCAAATTTCCTACCTTTTATTGGTTTAATTACTAAATAAAAACAATGGTTGCTTTATGAAAAAATATCTAATCGCTGCATTTCTTTCCGGAAGTGCTTTTTTAGGTTACGGACAGATGATTCTCTCAAGTGGGTCACAAATCGTGATTAACTCGGGAGCGGTCGTGGTTGCCAACAACATTACAAATTCGGGTGGAACAATAAAGAACAATGGCGATTTATCGGTTCTGGGCAACATAACGAACAACACCTCCGGATTAATTGAATCAAGTTCAAGCGGGACGCTTACTTTCAAGGGCAGCTCGGCACAAGAAATTACGGGCGACCATGATGCCGCTTTCTACGGAACCGTCGATATCAACAATTCAAACGGTGTATCAATAACAAACACAAGCACCGGTGCTGACCAAACAATTAACGGCACATTACACTTTACCAGCGGTTTGCTTTCACTAAACAGTTTTAACCTTACAATCGGATCAACGGATCCAACAGGGGTTGGTACATCTACGTATATCAAAACAAATTCCAGCGGTTTGGTGAAGCGCTCTGTTCCGGCCGACGGCTCGACCAATGTCCTGTTTCCCGTGGGCATTAGTGCTTACAACCCTTTAGTGCTTCAAAACTCCTTTTCGGGATCCACCGATACTTATAGCGTTAAAGTAAACGACAGCAAACCATCGGGTTTTGCCGGGACTACTCATCTGGTTAACAGGAGTTGGGACCTTAGCGAAGCAATATCGGGCGGAAGCGACCTTAGCATCAGCACACAATGGAATAGTGGCGAAGAGCTAACAGGATTTTTGCGAAGCAATAGTTGTATAGGGGTTACCACCGACAATGGCTCAAATGTTGAATGGGGGCCTATAGACGCCGCCTCGGGCAGCGACCCATATACAAGATCGGGCAGCGGAGTGAACAGCTTGGGGACCTTTATGGTAGCCGACTATTATTACGGAGGGATTACTATTGACCTCCAGGCATTTCTTGCCGCTGCATACAACACAACAAGCGACAATATGGACAAAACACTTAATACGGCAAACCTTTTGCCTATGGACGATCCATACGGGCTTGGACAGTCGTATAGCCTGCCCCTTCCCTCAAATGCTGTTGACTGGGTCAAAATTGAACTGAGGGACAAAAACAACAACACAAGCGTACTTTATAGTTTCGCACGTTTCATCGACCAAAGCGGACAAGTAATAGAGAAAGACGAAAGCAATTTTAAAATGACAGGAGTTGCAATGGACTCCTATTACATAGCTATAATACATCGAAACCATTTTGCTGTTATGTCCAATTCAACAGTGGATCTATCAGCTTCCCCCAGTCTGAATTTCAAAACCGCACAGGCAACAGCATGGCAGGACCCCGCCGTTTCAACAAATGCGGCCATGAAAGAAGTTGAAACCGGGGTTTTTGCCCTTTGGGACGGGGATGCCAATGATGATGGATTTGTAAAATACAACGGATCAAGTACCGACAGGGCCTCAGTCTTGGCACAAGTTGGAACATCAACACCAGGAAATACCGTTACTGATACTTATGATGCCGATGACATAAATATGGATGGCACCGTTAAATATAACGGAACATCAAACGACAGAAGCGCCATACTCTCTGTTGTTGGGACCTCAACGCCAGGGAATGTTTATACAGAGCATATCCCCGAATAATTAAACCATTTTAATAAAAGAGAAAATTACGTAAAATGAAACATCCATGTTTAATTTTAATCACACAGGAAAATGATTATTCTGCAAAAATACAGTCATCGGATTAAGCGGATTTAACGGATGTCTTTCGCTTGCGAAAAACTAAGATCCGCTTAATCTGTTAAATCCGATGATAAATATAATATGCTAGATGACAATCTATTACAAAATTATAGACAGATGAAAAGATACATTTACAAATTGACTTTAGCATTGCTTGCAAGCGCAAGTTTAATGTTTTCAAACGCACAAACATTTGAATCAAGAGTAATTGAAAACGATTATGGTTACCTGGTTTATCAAATGCGCGAGACCTCAGGGACAGGAACCCCTACAACCGCGACAAACATTGTTGATATAACATTTGTCATCAGGTACCCCAGCGGTGCTGTTGACATGGATTTGATCTGTGCAACAAATGATTATAGCATTATTGATGGTTTGGCAGCCGAGCAAACATCATCGGGTTATGACTATCATTACTGGAATGGCGATATTTCCTCACCAATACATCCACCACATGATTGGGTACAAAATACCTGGGAAGATATCGCCATCTTTAAAGCAACCGGAGCAAGCGGTAGCGGATTATTCGAGGTTGCGCCAGATCAATGGGACGGAAGGGACCTGAACTGGAATCAGGAAAACGTTGATTATTTACCCAGTATTAATGGTAGCCTGACTTATTCCTATCCTACTATTGTTTATGATCTGGTATGGACAGGGGCTGATGCGACAAATCCAACATACTGGGATGTAGCAGGCAATTGGGAAACCTCTTGTGGAGGTTCAGGAACGATACCAAATACCGGTAACAATTGTGTAGTTCCGGTTGTTGCAAATGGTAATTACCCAATAAATATTGGTCAAGTATCTGGTTTTGGGGCTCATCAACCTGTATGTGATTATTTACGAATAAACAATGGGGCTTCTATGTCAATTGATAATCAGGATTTTTATAGTGCTCAAGCAATATATACAATTAACAATAATCTGACAAACATGGGGGCATTGACATTAGTTTCCGAAGCTGAATTAACTGTTACCGGCTCAACTTATATTGATGATGCTGCAGGATTCGTTGTACAAGCAGATGCATCTGGTGTCGGTTCCTTCATCGACAACGGAACAATAAGCTACGGCTCAAGCGGGACGGCAAAGGTTCAGACTTATTTAAGCAATTCTGCGACAGCAGGCAACTTCGACATCCATTTTGTAGGCCCAACAGTTGATGAAGCAAGTTATACAGGTGGCGGCACGGGCGCCTTTTTAAGTGCGTTTGATTTGGTTAACGGGAGTACCTACGCTTACTCATGGGATGAGAGTCAGGCAAATGCAAATGGATGGCAAAACCTGAGCAGCAATACTTATGAAGTTAGAACAGCCAACGGCATCGGGCTTTCGACTATTGACAACACCAACCATACGCTTGAAATGACAGGGGCATTGATTACGGGGGCTGTTTCGTCGCCGGCACTGACATACAGCAACAACCACTACGAATTAATTAGCAACCCCTATCCTTCCGCAATTGATTTTGATGCATTGGCAGGAACTGACAACACAGCTGTCGTCCAGAACAAATACTGGATCTGGGATCCCTCAGGAGACTCCTATATCACGCGTAGCGGTGGTTCAGGAGGAACCCAGTATGTCCAGGTTGGACAGGGTTTCATTGTTGAGACTAAGCAAGCCGGCACCTTCAACTTCACCAATGCGAGAAGGTCGCACAGCAACGACGCTTTCAGGGAAACAATACCCAATGAACTGACAATATTTGCCCGCGGTGGAGTGGACGGATATCAAACGGAGGCCGTAATACGTTTTGAAGAAGAGGCCACCAACGGATACGATATTGATTGGGATGCTGAATTTTGGCCCAGCCAGAACTCTGACGCAACGTCAATCAGGTCGGTTACGGAAGACGGAGTTGAAACTGCTGTTAATATGTTTTCTCCTGAAAGCCTTCAAAACAGCACAATGTATAGTGTTCCTCTGAAATTTGACTGCGGTTACACTTCAGAATACACACTGGAATTCAGCGGATTTGAAACTTTTGAGTATGGAACGGAGATATATCTGGAAGACACTCAAACGGGGGCCGACTGGGTTTACCTGAACGACAATCCCGTTTATACTTTCGATGCCGCCGAATATCAAAGCCCCGACAGGTTCATCCTTCACTTCTTCGGACCTACCGATGTAAACGAAATAGATGATGTTGCAAAAATTGATATTTTCTCTTCAGGCCAATATGCCTACGTGAGGAACAACACTCAGGAAAGCATTAAAATGATATACGCCTATAACCTGGCCTCGAAACTGGTTATGAGCACCAAAACGGCCGACGGCCAAAAACTAAGCAGTTTCTGGGTTTCTGACCAGGTCGGGTATTATATTGTTAAAGTTGTAACCGATGCAAATATTTATACCGAGAAAATATTGATTTTCAAATAAGCCGAATAATAAAATTTAAAAAAAGTAAAGATGAAAAAGATATTATCAATAATAACAATCCTGATGTTTTCCTTTGTCCTGAGCGTTAATGCACAAATGACAGCACCCAGCGACCCGGGCGGCGGCCCCGGTGTTGACGACGACCCAATAGGCGGCGGCGCCCCCATTGGCGGAGGAAGCCTCATCTTGCTCGGCATGGCGGCAGTTTATGGTGGCAAAAAGATCTATGACTTCCGAAAAAACATGGAAGACCTTGAAGACTAAAGTGTTAAGTATTGATTAATACCTGCATTATTCAGATATATTATCTAAATAATGCAGGTAAATTAATAACTGAAAACAGGCCCGCAAAGCAATACAGGCCAAAGACCAAATCCCTACCTTTGGTATTATTTTTTTATTCCATAACGGTTAACTTACCGTCGATCGTGATACTTGCTCCCGTATGTATCGTTATTTTTTTACATACCGCATCAAGTGTAGAACTGTGTATTACAGGGAATACACCACCGGCAGGGGCCTGAGGAATAATTACCGCTTCCGTTGAAACGGGAACGTCACCTTTGCTCCAGTTGGATTTAGTGGCCCAATCAACAGATGTGTTTCCTGTCCAGATATTCGACCCTGCCACAACATTTATCGAATAGTCCTCAACTTCGCCATAAGAGGTATGCCCACAGGGGCTGGCACAAGTAGTGCCGTTGTATTTCATCCTAACCCTCATAGTGGTAATTCCGGCAAGGGCATCAACCGGCACGCTTATAGTATATACCGGGTTTGAGTTTATCGAACAAACAACCTCCTCATCGGTATCGCTAAAATCACCATCCTGATTCCAATCGACCCAAACACCAATATCATCACCTGCAAACCAATGGGCAATAGTAACTGTTAGTGATTCTGATTCCCCTATTCCAATATCAGTTGAAAGCGCTGTATAATCGGTATATTCGTCGGCACCGGTACCTGTATTGCTTATTGTACCTATTTCAACGCCACTTATATATTCGTAAGAGGGGTTAGATGTTCCACCATCTGCCGAACAATATACTATTGGGCCAACGTTGATATAGTCTGTTTTAACTACAGTATCGCTTCCAACAACATTTTGGCAAGCAAGGCTTACCGTATATAATCCTGTAGCCGTGAACTTTACATGAGGGTTTTGGGAATTTGCATTTGTGCCGTCAATATATGAATAAGTAGATGGGCTTATTGTCCAAGACCAACTTGTAGGCACACCTGTTGAACTATCGGTAAATGTAACAGTATCAATTATAACCGGTGTTGTATTGTCGGCAGTGAAATTGGCAATAGGAGCAGGGGGTGGCAGATCAGAATTCCATACTCCCCTTCCCCAGCTTGCTGCCGTAAGCTTGCTGTTTTCTGGATTTGAGGAATTATAATATATTTCAAGTTCCGTTATCACTACATTAGGCAATCCGCTGTTGTAGAGCGACCAGGCGGCATTTCCCAGTTTTTGGTAAACGCCCACATCGGTACCCGCATAGAGTTCCAAAGTGTCGAGGTTTTGCTCGTTTTGAACAATGCTCATCACCGGGGCTCCAGGCAAACCTGACGAGATATCCGTCCAGGTGGTTCCGCCGTCGAAAGTTTGATAGGCCGAATAGGAGTTAAAGGCTCCCATGGCTGCCCAAACGGTATCGGGGTTCTCATGACAAATCCTAAGGCAGGTAACGTTTGCCGAGGCCACTGGCAAAGTCCCTGTTACGTCGGTCCAGTTTGTTCCGCCATCGATGGTTTTATAAACTTCTGTTGATTTCCCCACATAAATATAATCTGAGTTTGCGTCAGCAACATCGATACAGGTAATATATCCAAAGCCAATATCTGCTGACGAACCAATAATACTCCAACTACCACCGTTGTTTGTCGATTTTCTCAGCACTGTATTATCACCCAAATAAATAGTATTGTGATTGTTAGGGTCGATATGAAGAGGCATGAACCAATCGGGGCCGAAACTCCCCAGATAAGTGTTTGAAGACCATCCGTCGAAGGTCCGATATAGCCTCCCCCCCTGTTTCGTGCCATATTGTAAATCATTATCTGTATAGTCGATTGCACAGTCCAGTCCATCAGCAAATAACACATTAGACCAACTTGAAGCATACAATTTCGTGCCGCAATCCTGAAAACCGCCTAAGACATTCTGGACACTTTGCTGTGAGACCCCAATTCTATATAACATACTGATAGACATCCCATTAGTTATATCTGTCCAGTTGGTTCCAGCGTTGGTGGTTTTATAAATGCCCCCGTCGTTTCCCTCGAAAAGATTAGAAGTTGAGTTTTGGAATGCCAGCGCATGCTTATCGGCATGTACAGAGTCAACGATGCCTCCGCAATTACTTCCCCAGTGGTTTACAATAGAGAATGTAGTTGCTCCATCAGTCGATTTCCATGTATTTATTCCTCCTATAAAGACTATATCGGCATTTGTGGGGTCGGCAGCTATGGCAAGGTCATAATATCCCTGCCCGCCAATTTGCGCACCGGGGTTACAATCAGCATGCAGTATGTTAACTTCAGGGTTTGCAGCATCGGGATGGTCATAAACGACATAAAAACTCGATCCTCCGTTGTCTGATCTTTGAATTTCCTGCAAACCTCCGTCAGAATCGGCAACTACCGCATATATTCTGTTTGAATTTGCCTCACTAACTGCCAGTTCAGTTCTTTTTCCGCCGACAACATCAACTTTCTTCGTCCATGTGCCACCTTCGTCAAAGGAGACATATATTTCGCCACCTGTTCTTTTTGCCCCATAAATTACTCCTGTGTCAGCAGTGTTCATTTCCAGATCCACAAATTCCAAACTATATATTTTCGAAAAACTTACTGCTGCATTATACGATTTATATAAACCGTCCGAAGTGGCAACGTAAATTACTTTATGATTATCGGGATTAACAATGATACGGTTGGTTGTTTCACCGGCAGACCCGGAAAATGTTAAACCTGTTGTTGTCCATGTAGATCCGCCATCCACGGATTTTAACACCCCCAAAGAGTGGTTATCAGCCGTATAACCCCAATCAACATTGTCCAGTGCCCCCCTGTCGCGATCGCCGGTTGCAATATAAATCGTGTCGGCCGCCGTTGTTGCTCCTGCAATAACAACGGCATGGCTAACTCCCAAAACCGCATTGTCGTCGGTGAGGGCTGTCCAGTTGCTTCCGCCGTCGATTGTTTTAAAAAGCCCCCCTGAAGGCGATCCGGCATATATAACATTATTGTCGCCAGACCTGAAAACTATACAGTTTATCCGGCCTAAGCCATATTTGCCGCCAGGTGAAGAGTTCGGGCCTAATAAAGTCCAGTTGTCAAAACCGCGCCCTGAGTTATTCGAAGACCGCTTCACCCTAATTTCCTCTGCCGTGATATCAGGAAACTTGCCGCTTAGAGGATTTACCCTGGGCCTCCAAAACCACTCCCAGCGTTTAAACTGATTATAGCCGTTTATTTTATGCCTTTTGCCATCCCTTATATAATATCCTTCATTATCGGCCCCCAGGCTATCCAGATAAGCATATACCTGTTTCTGTATCTCATAAAAATTCCGTGTTTGTTCTTTTCCCGCTATGTTGTTATTGCCGGACATAGCCTTCTGGCCCCTGGCATTGATAGTTAAAAATAAGGCAAAAAAAAGTAATACGACATATTTTACCAATAATTCCGAGCCTGATTTATAGTACCACATTATAATTTTTTTCAAATATTACATTATCCGCAAAGCAATTTCAAGCACAAAGTAGAATCTGGCACAAATGAAATAGAATTTGGTATATTTTGAAATGCCAATATAAATTACTAATTTTAGTGCCGGTTAATTAAAAGCGATTATGATTGGTTCGGTAATTATTGACGATGAACTCCAGAGCAGAAATGCCTTGCGTAATATTTTAACGGATTATTGCGCTGATGTGGATATTTTGGGCGAGGCCGAGGATGCCGACAAAGGCATTAAGATGATCAGGCAGACGAAACCCAAACTTGTGTTTTTGGATATCAACATGCCTGACAGGAACGGTTTTCAATTGCTCGAAAGCATGGGCGGCATCGACTTCCACGTTGTTTTTGTAACCGCCTACGACCAATATGCGATAAAAGCCATCAAGTTCAGCGCCCTCGATTATATCCTAAAACCCATAGACCCACAACAAATAATTGATT
Organism: Bacteroidota bacterium; assembly: GCA_024279935.1. GTDB lineage: Bacteria > Bacteroidota > Bacteroidia > Bacteroidales > F082 > BM524. The sequence goes on along the minus strand of JAJRQZ010000147.1, from coordinate 16,925 downwards.
CCGTCAACAAACTTAAAAACCTGCAACCCCAAAACAAACAAGTTGCCGAGCGGATAAGCAACTTGCTGGGCAACAAGGGGAAAATCGATAAAATCGCGTTGCCTACAATAACGGGCGTCCGTTTTGTAAAAATCAACTCGATAATCAGGTGCGAGGCCGACAACAACTACACTTGTTTTTTCCTTGAGCCCAAAGAGTCCATCCTCGTTACGCGCACTTTAAAACATTATGAGGATATATTGAAGAACGATGGTTTTGTGAGAGTGCACCAATCCCACCTTATAAACATTGATTATGTTGAGGAGTACCTTAAAGGCGACGGCGGCTATGTGAAAATGAGCGACGGGTCGGGAGTGGGGATATCCAGGAGAAAAAAAGAAATGTTTTTGAACATAATGCTATCGCGGTAGAAAATTAACTCATCGCATTTTGACGATAAATTATTTATGTTGTTTTATTATCAGTACTTGTTTGAACAAAGATGAAAAAAGGAAGCTGTTTTTTTATATTTTTAATGCTGGCCCAATTCCTGGCAAGGCCCCAGGATACCAATAGCTTATTGCTTGAGCTAAAATACAGTGATGAAGAAAACAAAGCGATTGTCTTGAACGAGTTAGCATCAGCAAACTCACAAAGCAATTACGCAAAAAGCCTGTCCTACGGAATGGCAGCATTACACCTAGCCAACAAATTCGATCAGGAAAACGAACAATATAATGCTTATCAGAATATCGCATATTCTTATTTTCAGCAAGATTCACTGGCCTTATCCCTACAGTATTACAATATGGCCCTTGAAAAAGCCAAAGAAATTGGCGACAGCGTTCTTATCGCCAGGTCGGAATTTGGGATCGGCAGTACATATTCACACAAAGACTATTATGACAAAGCGCTCGAGCACCTGATAAACTCACTGAAAATTATCGAGACCAGATATGAAAAAAAAGAAGATACGATGATGAATGCCCAACGCCTCTCGTTCATCACTAACAACATTGGGGTGTTTTATCAACGCTTAAACAATACCGACAAAGCGCTGGAGTATTATAAATACAGCCTTGAGCTAAAAACCAAGCTAAACGACAGCCTGGGAGTTGCCAACTCGCTAAACAACATCGGGCTTATTTATGGCACTAAAGGTGAGTTTGACAAAGCAATGTCATATTATAACAAGTCGTTGAGGCTAAAACAAGGGATTGACGATAAAAGTTTGATCGCAGAAACTATTTTTAATATATGGGAATTACAGATAAAGCAAAGAAAATACGCCGAGGCGCTCGAATATTATAAGAACGTGGCAGTAAGCAGCGTCCTTTTCAGCAAGCGCACCAAAATATTGATGTATAACAACCTTGCGGAGATTTATCTGGCGCTCAATCGGTCAGACAGCATATACCGCATTAGCGGCATGGCAATAAAACTGGCAAAAAAAATCAACAATAATGAGTTGCTGAGCAAAGCTTATTTGCTGCGATCACGTTATTTTTATAAAAAAAAGGATTTTGGAAACGCCTACAGATATCAAAACTATTACCTCAATATACACGATTCTATCCTAAATAAAGAGATGATTTTCAAGTTTGCGGAAATGCAAAGCAATTACGAGATAGAGAAGAAAGAAAAACAAATCGCCATATTACAAAAAGACAAACAACAAAACATCGCCAAATTAAATAAGCAAAAAGCAATAAAGCTAATGTACTTAGTGGTGTTCTTAATCATCCTTTTCGTTGTTGTTTTGGTAATTGTCCACTTCCGCAACAAGCAAAAACAAAAACAACATTTGCTTGAGAAGCATAATACTCAAATAGAGCAAAAACTTCTCAGAGCTCAAATGAACCCGCATTTTATTTTCAACTCCTTAAATTCGGTGCAAGGTTATATTTCTTCGAACAACAGTTTAAAAGCCATGTCATTTCTGTCGAAATTCGGGCAATTGCTGCGCTACATGCTTGAAAACAGCCGGGAAAACCTCATCAAGCTCGACACTGAGCTTGAAACACTTAAGATTTATCTTGATCTGGAGAGGGAAAGAAGGGAAAATAGTTTTGACTATTCTATTGATGTTGACAAGGACATAAATACCGAGACTGTAAATGTTCCCCCATTGATAATACAACCATTTGTTGAGAACTCACTAAAGCACGGGCTAAAACAAAAAAAGAAGGGCGGTTTTATCAAAATAGATATAAGATGGGAAAGCAGTTCACTTCTTTTCATAGAAATAAGCGACAATGGCATTGGAATTGAGAAATCGACACGATTAAACTCCCTCAAGGCATTCAAGCATAAACCACTGGGGATGGAGCTTACTAGTGAGCGCCTGGCAATTATGAAAAAATCCGTTGGCGAAGAGGCCTCGTTCACGATAAGTGAAATAGTAGATGGGTCAAATGAGGTTAGGGGCACGAGGGTTATCCTCATGATTCCCCAAAGCAGGGAATAAATACTGAAGGCCGCTGCTTTATCCCATTTCGCAAACCTTCCTCAACCTGCCGAAATCAATTATTTGAATGTTTTTGCCGTCCATGTCGATTATTCCGTCCTTCCTGAATTCCGACATGGTGCGAATGGTGTTTTCCGTTGTCATCGAAATCAATTCCCCAAGCTCGCGCCGGGTAATAGGCATGCGAAAGTCGCCGCGGTGATAAATCTGCTCCGACAAAAACCTTAGCATATAGGCAACGCGCCCCTTGACCTGCCTTTGGCTTATCTCAAAACGCTTTTGAATAATCTCATCAGCGATATAGCTCATGCGGTTCATTACCCTGAGGGCAAACTCGCTGTTTCCTTTCAACAACTCGATAATGGTACTCAGTTTTACGCTGCACACATGCGTTTCCTCCAGTGCCGTTACCGAGTATTGCTGCTCGTCCTTCGAGAAAATGCTCAACAGGTTTATAAAGTCGCCCGGCTTGTTAATGGATAAGATATGATCCTTGCCATGCGAGTTCGTTTTAAACATTTTAACAAGCCCTTTCCGCAAATACAAAAAGTCGTTTATTTCATCCCCTTCATTGATTATGAGCTCTCCCCGACCGAAAATTATCTCCGTTCTCGACGCATTAACTTTCTCGTATTCCGCACTAGACAGCATTTCGTAAAGCAAATTACGATAAACGCATGATTTACAGTTGATTATATTTTTACTAAGTTTCATTCTAAATTAATGGTTTACATTGATTTTATGAAATATGTCATACGCATTCAAACTACATATATAGTTATCTAAATATATCTTTGTGTCGTAAATAAAAATCAAATTTAGTAAAATAAATCATAAAACATGAAGAAATTATTAATATTAGGTGCAGGGACTGCCGGAACGATGATGGCCAACAAGATGCGTAAACTACTTGCAAGGGACGAATGGGACATCACTATCGTTGACCAGTATAAAACTCATTACTATCAGCCGGGATTCCTTTTTATCCCTTTCGGGATGTACACCAAGAATGATGTCATAAAGCCGAAAAGCGATTTCTTCCCCGTGGGGGTAAACGTGATATATTCGAAAATAGACAAAATAGTTGCCGACAAGAACCAGGTATTGCTTGACGAAGGCGTTGTGCTTCAGTACGATTATATGATTATCGCGACAGGTACCCGCACAGCGCCCGAAGAGGTTGACGGCTTAAAAGGCAATTTATGGTATAAGGACATCTTCGACTTTTATACCATAGAAGGAGCCGTGGCATTGGCAAGGCATTTTAAGACATGGCAGGGCGGCGAGCTTGTCATCAACATTGCCGAACTTCCGTATAAATGCCCTGTCGCGCCGCTTGAGTTCGCGTTTTTTGCCGATGCCTTCTTTACTGAAAGAGGCATGCGCGACAAAGTAAACATAACTTATGTAACACCGCTTCCCGGAGCGTTCACAAAACCAAGGGCGACTAAAATGCTTGGCGAGCTCCTGGAACAGAAGAACATAAATATAATCCCCGACTTCAATATAATGGAAGTTGATAACGAGGGGAAGAAAATTATTGATTACGGCGGAAAGGAAATCCCATTCGATTGCCTGGTGAGCATACCGACAAATATGGGCGACGACATGATAGAAAGAAGCGGCCTCGGAGATGACATGAACTTCGTTTTAACAGATAAGTTCACTCTACGGCAAAAAGACCACGAGAACATTTTTGTTTTGGGAGATGCTGCCAACATACCTACCTCAAAAGCAGGTTCGGTAGCACACTTCGCTGCCGAGATACTTGAGGAGAACCTGATGTGCGCAATAGAAGGAAGGCCGCTGACGGCCAAATTCGACGGCCATGCCAACTGCTATATAGAAACAGGTTACGGCAAAGGCACTCTCATCGACTTCAATTATGATACCGAGCCGCTTCCGGGCTCGTTTCCTTTTCCGGGCCTAGGACCTTTCGGCTTATTGAAGGTTACCAGGACAAACCATTATGGCAAATTGATGTTCCGCTGGATATATTGGCACATCCTCCTTAAAGGCAAAGAAATGCCCATCGACTCGGAAATGCAGATGGCAGGAAAGAAATTATAGGCCCGTATGTATATTTTAATCATTAAAAACTAAAAAAATGGATAATAAAAACATACAGGATCAAATAAACGACATAAACCGCAAGCTCGATATCGTCCTTGAGGAGGTTTTGGCCCAGAAAGAAACCCGTCAGTCGCTGGAGGATCTCACTTCCGATATCTCGATAATTGGTACCGACATGTTCAAATCGACGGTTACCGAACTGGACAATGCAGGAATAGAAGTTGACGGCGAGGCACTTAAGATGCTGATATTTAAATTTATACGAAATATCGACACCATAAACGAAGCTTTCGAGATGCTGGAGAGCGCCAGTGATTTCATTAAAGACGTCACGCCTATAATGCATCAGTTTGGCCTGGATTCGATAAAGACATTCAACCAATTGGAGCAGAAAGGCTATATCGATTTCTTCCAGGAAGGAATAAGGATCATAGAAAACATCATGAACCACTTCTCCGTTGAGGACGTCAAGGAATTGGCCGACAGTGCTGTTACAATACTTGAGACCGTTAAAAGCCTGACCCAGCCCGAGATGCTCAAGGCCGTCAACAGCGGATTGATAGTTTATAAGAGCATCGATGTCAAAAACGTTCCTGAATATTCCTTGTTCAAGGCCATGCTGGCGATGAACTCGAAAGAAATGAAACGAGGCATCGGCTTCATGATAACTTTCCTTAAAAATATCTCCAAAGAAACTACTTTAAGGGCCGGAAAAAATTTATAATGACTTAACAAATCCCCCTGAAGGGGAAAAACAGTAATAAATATTAAAAAAATAAAAAGATGGATAAATTAATTGCAGGAGTAAACGTAAGCGTAAACGAAGAAGGTTATTTGACCGATTCTTCACAATGGACAAAAGAGATTGCCGCGGCGATTGCCGCCGAGGAAGGGGTCGAGCTTACCGACAAACATTATGAACTTATAGAGTTTGTAAGAAACAAAGTAGCCAATGGCGAAACGCTGACCATTAGGGGAATAGGGAAATCAGGTGTTGTGAACGCCAAAGAGTTTTACGGGCTGTTCCCGGGTGCGCCACTGAAGAAGGCAACCAAGATCTCAGGTGTTCCAAAACCTACGTCTTGTATATAAAACCAAAATATAATTAAAATGGAAAAAGAAGAAAAAGTACCTTTGAAAAAGATATTGCTTATCTGTTCGAAGGCCAACCTCGAAGATGTTTATGCTGCCCTCGTTATGGCAAACGGCGCAGTCATGGAAGGTATAGAAACAAAGATATTCTTTACCTTCTTCGGCCTTGACGCCATCACCAAAAAAACCATGAACAAGCTTCATACGGCAACAACCGGAAACCCCGGCATGCGCATGCCCGGCGGACTTCCCTTCCCAACCTTGCTTGGCGGGCTGCCAGGCATAGAAGCAGGGGTCTCGGCGATGATGCGCAAGCAAATGGAAGAGCTTGACATACCGCCGGTTGACGAGTTCCTGGAACTTATCACTGCCGGCGGCGGCCAGATCTATGCTTGCAAGCTTGCCATGGACATGTTCAAACTGTCGAAGGAAGACCTTTCCGACGAGGTTGAAGCGGTAATTACCGTAGGCGAGCTTTATGAGATGTGCGACGGCGCAGGAACACAGATAGTGTTCACCTGATACGTCGGCCTCCTTCCAAAATATTTCTTGAAGCAGCCGCACGGCTGCTTTATTTTTTATAAAGGCGCAAACTAGATTAATTCGCCCTTTTTCCTACTTTTGCACCACATAAAGATATGGAAGAGATAAAATCGAAAAAAAACGAGGAAGTCAAAGAAAAGGTGATGACCTTCTGGGATCACCTCGACGAACTGCGCAAACATATTTTGCGGTCGATAGTAGCAGTTATCATACTGGCAATTATTGCCTTCCTGAACAGGGAGATAGTGTTCGACTATATCATCTTGGGGCCTTCCTCCTCCGATTTTGTTACAAACCGTTGGCTTTGCAAGCTAGGCGAGATACTTTCGGTCAACGCATTATGCATACACGACATGAAGCTGCAGATAATAAACATCAAGATGTCGGGGCAGTTTTTGACCCACATGTATATTTCAATTGTTGCAGGTTTCATCTTTTCCTTCCCGTATATTTTATGGGAGATATGGTTGTTCGTCAGGCCGGCCATGCACGAAAACGAGCGCAAATACTCACAAGGCGGTATTTTTATCAGCACGCTTTTATTCTTGTTGGGGATATTGTTCAGCTATTACCTTATCGTACCGCTAACCGTCAACTTTCTGGGGACATATCAGGTTAGTGCCGACGTGGTGAACCAGATCTCGCTCAGCTCGTACATCAGCACTGTAGTTTCGGTAACCTTTGCCGTAGGCGTTGTTTTCGAACTTCCTATTTTGGTGTATTTCTTGACGAAGATTGGAGTTCTGACCCCCGATTTCATGAAAAAGAACAGGAAGTATATGTATGTTATAATGCTGATACTGGCAGCCATAATCACCCCGCCCGACATGTTCAGCCAAATCTTGGTCGTCGTACCGCTAATTGGTCTTTATGAGCTCAGTATTGGTGTCTCCAACCGTATCTACAAGAAAATCCAAATGGAATTGGAGTAATCAGGGCTTGTAGATATGCCACCTGGCTCCTTATTATCATCCATTTGGATCTTTGTGCCAAAAATTTGCTTTGTTAAGTTGAAAACCAAGCTGTGGTTTCAAGGATATTTTTCGGTTTCCTTATTTCACCCTCAACACCCTGCTAGCATTCAGTATTGCAATCAGCGCCACGCCCATATCGCCGAATACGGCTTCCCACATTGTAGCGACCCCAAAGATTCCTAAAACAATAAATACCGACTTCACCCCAAGGGCAAAAACAATATTCTGCCAAACGATTTTCCTGGTTCGTTTTGCCACTTCAATGGCCTCGGCTACTTTTGATGGGGAATCGGTCATTAGAACAACGTCAGCAGTCTCAATGGCAGCATCGGAGCCAAGCGCCCCCATGGCAATTCCAACATCGGCACGGGCAAGTACCGGGGCATCGTTTATGCCATCGCCAACGAAAGCAAGCTTGCTTTTATCATTAAGCAATTTTTCGATATGTTCCACCTTGTCTTCAGGCAACAAGCCGGCATAATACTTTGTTATGCCAAGTTTTTTCGCGAAAACAGCGGCAGAATAATTGTTGTCGCCCGTGAGCATTACCGTCTTGATTCCTTTTTCGCTCAACTGTGCGATTGCACTTACGGAATCGTCTTTAAGGCTATCGGAGATAACGATATAACCGGCATATAATTTATCGACAACAATATGTACGACGGTTCCTTCAATATCACATTTCTCATGCCCGATATTCTCTTTATGGAGAAGGTTGTCGTTCCCGACCAATACCTCTTTTTCATCAATGACGGCCCTGATGCCATAACCCGGGATCTCTTCCACTCCCATAACCCTTAAGCTGTCAATCTCGCTATCATAACTTTCCAACAGCGACTTGGCAATGGGGTGGTTTGAATTGTACTCGGCATAGGCCGCATATTCCAATATGGTATTTTCATCAAAGCCATTTTCGGGTATTATCCCTGACACCCTGAACTCTCCCTTGGTCAAAGTCCCGGTTTTGTCGAACACCACGGTCCTAACTTGTGTTAGCGCATCAAGAAAGTTGGATCCCTTAACAAGGATACCTCTGCGGGAGGCTCCGCCAATACCACCAAAATAGCCCAAAGGGATACTTATGACCAAAGCACAGGGGCAGGAAATAACAAGTACCACGAGCGCTCTGTAAAACCAATCGCTAAAGCTTGCCCCTTCAAACAAGATCACCGGCAGTATGGCTATCAAAGCAGAACCAAAGACCACAAAAGGCGTATAGTATTTCGCAAAAGTAGTGATGAACTTTTCGGTCTCCGCTTTTTTGGCCGATGAGTTTTCTACCATCTCGAGGATTTTTGAGATGGAGGATTCGCCGAAAAGTTTGGAAACCCTTATGGTAATAAGGCCTGATTGGTTAATCATGCCTGCAAGCACCTCGTCGTTTGTGTTTATCCTGCGAGGAACGCTCTCCCCTGTTAGCGCAGATGTTTCAACAAACGAGTCCCCATTGATGACAATGCCGTCCAGGGGGATTTTTTCACCTGCCCTTACAACTATAACATCCCCTATTTTCACATCGTCGGGCGACACCTCCTTTATGTTACCGTCAACTTTAAGGTTTGCATAATCGGGTTTTATTTCGAGCAAGGATCTTATGGAACGGCGAGAACGATGCAGGGCAATATCCTGAAACAGTTCACCGACAATATAAAAAAGCATGACTGCAACTGCTTCCGGCATCTGGTGAATAGCAAATGCCCCCAAGGTGGCTATCGACATTAAAAAATGCTCGTTGAAAACCTGCCCCCTGATGATCTGTTTTACGGCCATTGACAAAACCCCCCATCCGGAAACAAAGTAGGCAGTTACAAAAACAAGGTATTCCGCTAGATGATAAGGCGTATCGTGCAGCACGTCTTTGAAGATTATCCCTGAAATCAACAACACAAGACCCGTGAACACCTGGATTATCGTCCTTTTGTTCCCGGACAAAACACCTTGGCCTTCTTCTGCCTTCACATTATCGGGATCTAGCAGCAGCACATCCGGCTCAACATCATGAATCCTTTTCTTCACCCTTTCCATATCATCGGTTTCGATGACCATAGATGCTGTGGCAAAGTTGACCGAAACAAATTTTACTTCTTCCAGTTTGCCCAGCCCGTCTTCGATCTTGGCGGCACAAGAAGCACAGTCAAGGTTTCCCAGTTTATATTTTTTCATGGCAAAAGATTAAAAACCGTTCTTCAATCCTGTTTTTACGCGATAAGCTTTTTCAACGTCGGAAACATAGATTATCCCATCACCGGGCTCATGGGTTTTACCATGTTCCGATATGATTTGCACTATACTGTCAACATCTTTTTTCTTTACGACCATTTCAAGTTTGGCAATTTTACTGTCTGTAAACGAGTACATTAGAGACACGAACGCTTTTTCATCCTGGAATTTCCCGATTCCTTCGGCTTCCGAGATCGTAATATTCTCAAATCCGGCATCTTTAAGTTTGTCAACAATGTCATACACTTTGTTCGGCCTGATAAATGCTTTTATTTCCTTCATGATTTCATGCGTTTAATATTTATTAGTCATCATCCCCTGTTTCGCTTTTCTTCATTTCCGACAAAATGTAATAAGCGGCATTCCAGGCCACTTTTGTACCTCTGCCAATTGGTGAGAGCAGTTTTATTTCCGTCCACCCACCTTCTTTTTGTCCAGTAATTACTTTTAGGGGCGTAAACAGCCAACCATCATCGGTTTTTTTCGAGATGAATATATATGAGTCGCCACCATTGCCAACAACAGCCTTTTCGGGCAGGGCGTAAACAAATTCGTTTTTTGTCGATATCCGCCCGACTATGTACATGCCAGGAATCAGCACACCCCTTTTATTGTCGATGTTTGCGTGAATATGGACGGCTTTGGGGTTTTGCTCAAAGGATTTGCCCACGGCGAAAATAGTGGCGGTCATAGGCTCGCCAGGAAGCGACTCAACGGTAAAAACAATTTTCTGACCTACTTTTACTTTATAGACGTCTTTTTCAAAAACCATCAGGTCAGCGTGGACATGGTCGTTGTTTACGATTTGGAACATGGGTTTTTGCGGCTCCACGAACTGCCCGGTCATCACTTTCACTTTCTCAACATAACCATCTATAGGGCTTAGCACGGGGACTTTTTCATAAACCTTGCCCTCTTTTATCTTCGTCGGGCTGAGCGAAAGCAGTTTCAATTTTGCTTCCAGGTTCAGCACATCGGCTTTTAGGGTATAATAATCGGCCCTGGTTTTTTGGTACATCTTACCCGACGACACCTGTTCTTTATACAGTTTTTGCTGCCTCTTATATTCTTTTTCCATAAACTCCAGTTGGTTGCGCGCATTAATATATTCGGTCTGCACATCGATCAAATCCGGGTGGTTCAGATAGGCCAGCACCTGTCCTTTTTTCACTTTGTCGCCTTCAAAAACATTTATCGAAGCAATGTTAGCCCCGATGATCGCCGTAACGGAAGCCTTGTTTTGCGGTGGTACGTTCAGGTTGCCGTTTGCCACTACTACATCCTTGAAACCGAATTGCGTAAGCGTATCTATCTTTATAGACAAGGCTTCAAACTGTTGGTTGGTAAGACTTACAGGCCGTAAACCCTCGGGGGCTTCGCTTTCCTCGGTTTTGCCATCAGTTTCCGTTTCTTTTGCGGATTGTTGACTGCATGAAGCCATGCCGAATAAAATGAAGCCGGAAAGTATGAATACTTTAATATTAAATAATCTTATTGTTTTCATTCGTATATTTTTTTCTGTTAATTTATATCTTAATGTACTGATATCCTAATGTAGTTATTTTATTTTGCCGAATTAATATAATACTCCAGTTTAAAACGCGAGTCGAGATATCTGGCCAAGGCGTTTTGGGCCTCGAATTCAATCTGGACGGCATCCCTTATGTTTTGTAAAAAGCTGACATAATCGATGGCGCCCTGCTCATAAGCCAAAATGGCCCCGTTTTTTTGCTCTATGGCTGTCGGCAATGCATCATCTTGATAGTAGTGCCAGGTAATCAGCCATTTTTGGTAATCGTTGTACAGGTTCCGGTATTCCGTTTGCACCTCTATCGATTTTTGGAGATAAACCTCCCGGGCTATTTGCTGTTTAATCTTTGCCGACTGCGTTTTGCCCAGCTGGGAAGCAAACACCAATGGGATGCTGATGCCGAACTGATATTTATAAAAGCCTTTTTGGTTTCCTATTTCCTGTATTCCGTATTCAGCGGACAGCCTGGGTGCAAAGCCCGATTTTGCCTTGCGGAAGTTTGCGTTCGCAAGCCTTATGTTCTGGTCATACAAGCTCAATACGGGATGTTCGCTTATCGAATCGGCCAGGCCGGGCAAAGTCAGCTTGAAAGATTCCGCCGAAGAGGGTTCTATGGTAAAAACCGTATCGCTCACAAACCAGCGGTTCAAATTCCATAGGGCAATGTGAAAGTCGCGATACGATTTTTCCATCGATATGTTTATCTGCTTTGCCTGGTTGGAAACCGACAAATATTCGAGGCGAGAGATTGCCTGCGTTTCAAGGCGCAGTTTAGCAGCACGCTCGGAAATCTTAAAAATAGAATCAAGCCGGCTATACAAACGGTAGCGATTCCTGGCATCCAAGGCATTGCCCCAGGCCCGGCTAACATCCCTTTTTATTTCGAGGGCGCTTAGGTCGAGGGAGGTCTTTGACATTTCTATTCTCGCATCGGCTACCTTGTTTTTCGCAGCAATCCCAAAGACGTCAAGTTCCTGCCTTATCATGAACTTGTTATAGATGCCATTAGGGGTGTTGTTTCCCATTTCTTCGGAACCTGTTGCCAATTCGGTGGCTCCGATATCCCAGGCTGTCTTTTTCAAGGCTTCCTGGTTCTCCACTTCCAGGCGCGCGGCCTTTAAGGCCGGATAGTTCGCAACGGCCTTCTTTATGGCTTCGTCCAAAGTGATATGCGAGCCTGACTCCAGCGATTGTGCCTCTACCTTATTTGGGAAAGCAACCAGGCCGGCGCTCATCAGTGCCAGGACAACAACAGCGGAAACACTCCTCATGCCCTTTCTTTTCTTTCTTCTCCGGTTTCTTGACTCAACCAAAGAATACAGAATGGGCACAACAATAAGAGTGAGCAATGTTGCACTGAACAAGCCACCTATAACAACAGTGGCGAGAGGACGTTGGACCTCAGCCCCTGCCGAACTGGATATTGCCATGGGCAGAAAACCGAACATTGCTGCCGTGGCAGTCAACAATATGGGTCTTATCCTTTCATGCGTGGCCATGATTATCCGTTCCTTAATATCCACTATTCCGTCGATCTTAAGCGAATTGAAACGGCTTATCAACACCAGCCCGTTCAGTACCGCAACACCAAAAAGCACTATAAAGCCCACGCCTGCCGAAATACTAAAGGGCATGTCGCGAAGCCATAGGGCATAAACCCCGCCGATGGCCGCAAGGGGGACAGCCATATAGATCATTATAGTTTGCGAAAGCGAATGCAGGGCAAAATACAAAAGGATGAATATCAGTATCAATGCTATTGGCACTACTATCATCAGCCTGTCCTTTGCACGTTTCAGGTTCTCGAAAGCACCTCCGTAGGTGATGTTATACCCGGGGGGCAGCACCAGTTGCTCATCCAGTTTTTGCTTTATCTCGTTCACCAGGGATTCAACATCCCTGCCCCTGACATTAACGCCAACATAAATACGGCGAAAAGTATTGTCCCTCGAAATCTGCATCGGCCCCGGCTGATAGTCGATAGAGGCCAGTTCCTTGAGCGGGACCTGTTTTCCGTTCGGCAGGTCAACAAACAAATAGCGCAGGTTCTCTATGCTGTTCCTGTGATCCTCGTCAAAGCGTATAACCATGTCGAAACGCTTTTCGCCCTCAAAAATAAGCCCGGCGGAACTACCGGCAAAAGCAGCGCTCACATAATTGTTGAGTTTTTTAATGTTCAGCCCATATTGAGCAACCTTATCGCGCTTATAAACAACCGTTATTTGAGGCAAGCCCGCTGTGCGCTCCAGGGTAACATCCTCGGCGCCATCAACGGTTCTGATGATATTTGCTATTTCTTCGCCCTTTGAGGCGAGCACGTCCAGATCCTCGCCGTAAATTTTAACAGCTACGTCTTCGCGGACACCCGTCAACAACTCATTGAAACGCAGCTCTACAGGCTGGCTGAAAGAGAAATTTAAGCCGGGTAAATGTTCTAATTTTTCAAGGATTTTCTCAATAAGCTCCTCCTTGGTGCTTGCCGAAACCCATTTGCTCCTGTCTTTCTCAAGGATTATGAAACTATCGGTAAAGTCGAAGCCCATGGGGTCGGTAGGTATGTCGGCCACACCTATACGGGCAGCAATTGTCTTTACCTCGGGGAAATTCGACATGATGATTTCTTCTATCTCCTTTTCCCTCTTTATGGTCTCCGACCACGAGCTTCCGGGCCTGAGGAAGGCCTGCATGGCAATATCACCTTCGTCAAGATTGGGAATAAATTCACCCCCCATGCGCGTGAAAATAAAAACGGAACTGCCGAAAATCAATATTGCGATAAGCAGAACAGACATCTTATGCCTTAGCGATAGATATAATATAGGGTTATAAACCGTTGAGATACTGCTCATTATCTTATTGCTTAAAAGTTCCAGCTTGTTTTCGAGCCTTGCAAACCAAGTGTTTTTTAACGATGGTTTCATCGTAATGGATGCCATCATGGGGATATAAGTCAGGGAAAGGATGGTTGCGCCCAGAACAGCAAAGCCAAAGGTAAAAGCCATGGGCTGGAACATCTTCCCTTCTATGCCTTTCAGGAATAGTATGGGGGTGAAGACGATTAGGATGATCAGCTGGCCAAAAAAGGCGGAGTTCATCACCCTGCTGCTTGCTTTATAACTTAACTCATCCATTTCGTTCCTGCCGAAAACCCCCTTGTTTTGTTTTAATCTCTGATGGATCTCAAATACTATTCCTTCCACAATTATCACTGCCCCGTCAACGATGATACCAAAGTCGATGGCGCCCAGGCTCATAAGGTTTGCCCATACACCCGTATATTTCATTAGGATAAAAGCAAACAGTAGCGACAAAGGGATAACGGTTGCCGCCAGCAGACCGCCGCGCAAGCTGCCCAATAGGAAAACCAAAACGAATATCACTATTAGGGAACCCTCGATCAGGTTTTTGGCAACCGTGGACGTTGTACGCGATATCAGGTCGCTCCTGTCGAGAAAAGACTCGATATACAGGCCCTCCGGCAAAGACTTTTGCACTTCCGCAATCCTGGCCTTTACCGCTTTTATTACCGAGTTTGGGTTTTCGCCTTTAAGCATCAGCACCATGCCGCCCACTGCTTCGTGACCTTCCTGGGTAAAGGCTCCATAACGCATCTGGCTGCCGAAATGAACCTTGCTGGCCACATCTTTGATCAATATCGGTATGCCGTTAACGTTCTCAACCACAATATTCCGGATATCGTCCAACGATCGGGCCATTCCTTCTCCCCTTATGAAGTTCGCCATGTGGTTTTTCTCGATATAGGCTCCGCCTGTGTTGATATTGTTGTCTTCAAGGGCTTCGAAAACCTCCGATATCGAAATGTTCATGGCATTCAGGCGGTCGGGGTCGAGTGCGATCTCATATTGCTTAATATTGCCCCCGAACGAATTAATCTCCACGACACCGGGTATGAGCGCCATTTGCCTTTTCACTATCCAATCCTGTATCGTCCTCAGCTCCATAGGCGAATAAACCGTGTCGTAGCCCGGTTTTGACTTTATTGTGTATTGATAAATCTCGCCTAAACCTGTGGTGATTGGGCCCATGAAAGGCTCCCCGAAATTCTCCGGGATATCGTTTTTTACTTCGTTGAGCTTTTCCTGTACAACTTGTCGCGGGAGATATGTTCCCATATCATCCTTAAAAACAATGGTTACTACCGAAAGCCCAAAACGCGATACGGAACGGATTTCCTGAACCCCCGGCAGGTTGGCCATCTCCAGCTCAACAGGATAGGTTACGAACTGTTCTATGTCCTCGGTTGCCAGATTTTGGGAAACCGTGATTACCTGCACCTGATTATTCGTGATATCAGGCACAGAACCCAAATTAATCGAAATCATGGAATAAACGCCAAGACCAATCATGGCAAATATCAGCAAACCGATGATAAATTTATTCTTGATCGAAAAAGATATTATACTATTAATCATTTAATATTTATTTTTTTGTTATTGAACGAAATGCTTATTTGTCTTAAAAACTCGATTCCCCCGAACCTTTCAATTTAGGCTGATAAACTGGTACATCATGGCAAGGTATCATTTCCGCCTGGATGTAGCCGTATAAATTGAAAGCACTAGGGGTTTATGCCTTTGGAGGTCGCCAGAATGAAGCATTAACGTCTTTTTCATTCTTTGATATCGTGGGTATGTTCAGGGCAAACGCTTTAAAATCAATGCTATTGCCGCTGTATGAAACTGTTTGCGATAATATCTGACAGCAAACACAAAAGCAAAAAGGCGAACATGCATCGACATGACTTCCATGACCTTGGGCTTGGCCGGAAAACTCAATGGCGACTGAATTGGAGTAGGGCTCAACATCGACACATGGCATGGCCGTAAGGGTCATTGCGTAAAGTGATAATATGAGTGCCAGGATTTTCATTCCTTAAAATTCAATGTTCATTAATTAGTTTGCAATAATAGTAAATAATTAATGCAATCGGGTTGCAAAATGCCGATGACTTTATTTGAAGATGTCGGGTATTAATTATTGCTTAGGTTTGTGTAAGTTTTAGTTCCACAAAGAAGCACAAAGGAGGCACAGAGGACCACAGAGGAAACTTTTCCCCGTGCAGCTTTGTGTGTTCTCCGTGCAGCTCGGTGTAAGTTTTAATTCCACAAAGAAGCACAAAGGAGGCACAGAGGACCACAGAGGAAACTTTTCCCCGTGCAGCTTTGTGTGTTCTCCTTGTAACTTTGTGTAAGTTTTAGTACCACAAAGAAGCACAAAGGAGGCACAGAGGACCACAGAGGAACCCTCTATTCCCCGTGCAGCTTTGTGTGTTCTCCGTGTAACTTTGTGTAAGTTTTAATTCCACAAAGAAGCACAAAGGAGGCACAGAGGACCACAGAGGAAACTTTTCCCCGTGCAGCTTTGTGTGTTCTCCGTGCAGCTCGGTGTAAGTTTTAGTTCCACAAAGAAGCACAAAGGAGGCACAGAGGACCACAGAGGAAACTTTTCCCCGTGCAGCTTTGTGTGTTCTCCTTGTAACTTTGTGTAAGTTTTAGTTCAATGTAGTTGATAGATTTGAATATATTTGCACACCGAACTTATAATAAACAACAATTTAAACCTACCACAATGACAGAAAACGAAATTGCATCAACTATTATTGGTTGTGCTATTGAAGTTCACAAAACCCTTGGCCCTGGACTTTTAGAGTCAACTTATCAAGAATGCCTTATTTACGAACTGAGAAACAAAGGGCTTTTTGTGGAAAGAGAAAAACCAATGCCAATTATCTACAAAGAAATTAAACTTGACAAAGGTTATAGAATGGATATAGTTGTTGGGCAGAAAGTAGTAATTGAAATTAAAACCGTGGAGTTTTTCAACGATATACATATTGCTCAACTTCTAACGTATTTGAGCTTAGGAAACTATAAATTAGGTTTGCTCCTTAATTTTAACGTAACAATGCTTAAATATGGTATCAAAAGGATAATAAACTAATAAAATAAATGATATCGCCCTGAACTATATTTCTATTTATTAGTCTATTCCGTGAATAGTCTTAGTTCCACAAAGAAGCACAAAG
>JAJRQZ010000146.1 GCA_024279935.1 Bacteroidota bacterium | reverse complement strand
CAGAGAGAAACAGAACATAGAACCTGTCCTGCTTCCCTCCCGAAGAAACTTTTTAAATGGTCTTAGCAAAGATAAAATGAATAATAATAATTTGTATAATTGTAAACTAAATCAGTCCTAATAATAGGGGGTTGGTGCAAAATTAAAAAAATAAAAGAGATGGGAAAGTTAATCACAATAATCGCCATAATCATGGCTCTTCCTTCATATCAGCTTATGGCTCAAGGAAAAAGCAAGGCCAAATTCGAAAAATACAAAGCAGGCTTTTATCAAAACTTTATTTTAAAGGACGTAAGCGCTGTAAAAGAAAAGCAGAACCCCGGAAAAAGCGTCAAAAAATTCGAAATGGACCAGTCAGATATGGATCTTCCTAATAATCTAAATGCCTATACCGAAAACAATTACTGGCATTTCGACCCGGTATCGCAAGGAAACACCGGAACATGTTGGTGTTTTTCGACTACTTCATTTTATGAATCAGAGGAATACCGCTTGTATAAAAAAGAAGTCAAGCTATCGGAGATGTTTACGGTTTATTGGGAATATGTCGAGAAAGCCAAAGGCTATGTTGCTTCCCGCGGCAAATCGGTTTTCGACGAGGGGTCCGAAGCCAACGCAGTGAACAGGATCTATAAAAAATATGGAGTTGTCCCCCGTTCGGTTTACGATGGACTGAACGATGGCAGGGAATATTATTCGCATGCCGAAATGGCCAGGGAAATGAAAACCTATCTCTCCTCAGTTAAAAAAGCGAATGCATGGAATGAAAATGAGGTAATTTCAACAATTAAGTCGATAATGAACCATTATATGGGTGTGCCACCAACCCAATTTGCCTATAAAGGCAGTAACTACAGCCCGCTCTCGTTTTTAAGCGATTATCTTAAACTAAACATCGACGATTATATAGATGTACTATCATATATGCAACAGCCTTATTGGCAGCAAGTTGAATATGAGGTTCCTGACAATTGGTGGCATAATGCCGATTATTACAATGTTCCCTTGACCGATTTTATGAAAGTAGTAGATTATGCTATTGAGAACGGATACACAATAACCGTGGGTGGCGACGTTTCGGAAGCAGGGTTCTCAAGGGAAACCAATGTGGCATTGATTCCGGATTTTGATATTCCTTCGGCTTATATCAATGATAATGCCCGTCAGTTCAGGTTCTCGAATAAGACAACTACCGATGACCATGGCATGCATCTGGTTGGTTATCACAAAGATAAGGAAGGGAAAATGTGGTATCTCATAAAGGACTCAAGTTCGGGGTCGAGAAATGCAGGCCCTGAAAGCCCGATATTCGGATATTATTTCTTTAGCGAGGAATATATGAAACTAAAAATCATGGATATCCTGGTCCACAAAGATGCCTTTAAGTCTTATTTAAAAAAATTCAAGTAGTATTATTGATTTAACAATTTCCTGTATTACTAGTTTCTAATTAATTGTTTATCGTCGTCAACGGAAAACTCCGGTTGTATGGTTATGTGGTGAATATCGTATTCAGAGCGTAAATGATCTTTTAATGATTTTAAGATTCCCTCGAAATCGCTGATTTTAATATTCTCTTCCAGATCAATATGTGCCTCGAACATAATATCATGTTCATTGATTTGCCAGATATGAATATGATGAATGTTTCTAACTCCCGTGAACTTAGAAACATTTAGATCAATTTCGTTTATATCGATATGCTCCGGTGCGAATTGCATCATGATTTTCAGGGACGACATAAAAATATCCCAGCTTAGGTAAATCAAATAAAGCGCAATCAGAATGGAAAACACAGGATCAATCCAATAGACATGTAAATATTTCATCAGGATTCCACCGGTCAATACCGCGACGGAAGTCATCATATCGCCTAAAAGATGCAGGTAAGCCGATTTCATGTTCATATTTCCTTCGGCATCTTTTTTAATAAACAATACGCTTAATCCATTTACTGCAATACTTCCCAAGGCAAGCCAAATAACCCAGCTGGTCGAAACATCAACAGGGCTTATGAGCCGTTCAACAGCTTTGTAAAGAATATAAAAAGCCAATACTATCAATGTTGTCGAATTCAGGAACGCTGCTAAGATCTCGCTTCTTTTAAACCCGAAGGTTTGCTTACCGGTAGCCTCCCGTTTTGCTAGTTTATTGGCCGAATACGAGATAATTAAAGAAAGGACATCGGAAAAATTATGAATCGCATCGGAAATCAAGGAAATACTTCCTGATATAATTCCTCCGATTAGTTCTGCCAGGCAAATCCCTGCATTTAGCAAAATGGTGAGAAATAAGTTTTTACCTTCTACTTCGTGGTGGCCTTCGCGTCCCATACCTTTATGTTTTACTCCATTAATCAATGATCAAAATTACACTAAATATTATATTCAATTTCTTTTAAGATTCAGATGGTTTTTCAACAAAAATATTTTCAACCGGCAAGTCAAATCTGTTTCCATTAACAAGAAAACAAAAAACCTACTTATGAATAGTCAAAACTACTACCGTCCAGAAACTCTCGCAAGATGGAGTTTTGAGGTATTTCTTCCTCCGGTATAGGCATTATATATGATAAGAACTTGAGCAAGCGCCTTGCCTCGGCATATTCATGGGCAACGGGAGGCACTTCGCGCAATATTGGCTCGGCCCAGGCTTTTAATACTCCCAACTCGAATAATAGCGCGGTATTGAACATCGCATCGGCCTCTTCCTGATAGGGGAAAATATGCACGTCCTCCCCTTTCCTG
Organism: Bacteroidota bacterium; assembly: GCA_024279935.1. Lineage (GTDB taxonomy): Bacteria > Bacteroidota > Bacteroidia > Bacteroidales > F082 > BM524. The sequence continues at coordinate 1,671 of JAJRQZ010000146.1, read as the reverse complement.
ACGCTTTGCCAGCGCTGCAAGGTCTCCAAAGCCGAATAGCCCCTATATAAGTTGTCGCGTATCATGCGCCTTATCAATCTGTTATCGGCCGACGAAATGCGGTTGTTGGAATCAATATTTAAAGGTGTCAAGGCAGAAACATATACTTTGAACTTCCTGTTCGATGGGATCTTTTCCGATATGCTTGGATTCAGCGCATGAATTCCCTCAACTATGATTATGCTGTTTCCCTCCATTTTTATGTAATCCCCATTATAGGTTTTACGACCGTGGGTGAACGAAAACTTGGGCAGGTTGATTTCCTTGCCATTGATCAGATTCATGACATTATCGTTGAACAGTTCAACATCAAGTGCTTTTGGGCTTTCAAAATCATATTCCCCTTTGTCGTCCCGGGGGGTCTGCTCACGATCCACAAAATAATTATCCATCGAAAGCACTAAAGGCCTAAATCCTATCACTTTAAGCTGAATAGACAATCGCTTAGCGAAAGTTGTTTTCCCGGAGGAGGAAGGCCCTGAGATAAATACCACCTTGACATCATCTTTCCTCGCGTTTATCAAATCGGCGATACACGCCAGTTTTTTCTCCTGCAGGGCTTCCGAAATTTTTATTATCTCCCCGATATCCCCGTCCTTGGTCGCCATGTTCAATTGCCCCACATAAGGAACCCCGATTATTTTTACCCAATCCTTGAATTCCTGAAAAACCTCGAACAATTTGTCCTGGATCACTAAGTCGGGCAGCTCATCCGGATTGCTGCGCTCAGGCAAAACCAAAAGCATGCCTTCCTTATACTTCACCAAGTCAAATAGTTTTAAATATCCGGTGGAAGGCAAAAGGTAGCCGTAAAAATAGTTGACAACATCATCGAGCTTATAAACAGAGCTATAAAATTGCCTCCTTGTCTGCATCAGGGTGCATTTATCTTCCAATCCGAATTTTTCAAAAATATCAATTGCTTCCTCCGTTCTAAGCTCCTCCCTTTCAAAGTCGATGTCCTGCTCCGTAATTTCCCGCATCCTCCGGCGCAAAGCCGTAATTGTTTCCAGTTCCGATGCCTCAAAAACTCCGTCGTTCAGCTCACAATACAATCCGTTGGAAACCGCATGCTCGATTTTCAATTTTTCATCGGGGAACAAATCGCGTGCGGCCTTAAACAACACCATTGATAAGGACCTGAGATACATACGCCTTCCGTCAGGATGGCGATAATCGATGAAATATATAGTTTTTGGTTTGTAAACCAGGTAGTTAAGTTCCTTTAAGCTATTGTTCACCATTGCACCCAAAATAGGATACTTATTATCTTTCATCTGATCGTCAACTATGTCTTGCAAAGTAGTGCCAAACGGATACGATTTTTCAACCTTAGTGTTTTCGCAGTATATCTTAATTTTATCTATATGTTGCATTTCCAATCTTTTCTGTAGAATTATTCAAATTTTACCCAATTCAACCTTATGTCTTTACTTTATTTATCAAAACCTGCAAAGTTAGTTTTTATTATACGCTTTAAAACAATTATTATATCACCTTAAATCCGCAAAAGAATATTTTCGTCCACAAATACCTGAAATCGTATGAATTGAAAATATTTTTTACTAAAAACTCATAAAAAGTTCTATTTCACGACTATAGGGGCACAAATCCCCCTTACCCACTTTTGCT
>JAJRQZ010000145.1 GCA_024279935.1 Bacteroidota bacterium | reverse complement strand
TTGAGGCTGTTTAAAGTTTAATCGTGAAACTACGAGAAACATTCTGACTTCAATGGACTTCAGCTATTTTTTATTTTATAACTATGGCTATGAAACAAAAATCGGGCTTTAGCACTAAATTCAACCTGTTCCTCTCGAAAATCCCATTTAGGGTTTGCTGAAAAGCTCATATATACGTAAAATTTGGGGTTTGTGAAATGAAGATGTATCCATCTACTTCGGACTAAACAAGATACAAAGATGGGGTGCAGCTGAGCAGTATAAATTTTGGAAATGTGGCTATTGGGGACTTCTAATAATTTATACATCAATAACTTAAGCGTTTTTCAGCAGGCCCCATTTAGCTTTAAACAGCTTCATTAAGAATCCCGACCCTTGCAAATTGTTTTTGGATATTTTACATGATTCGCATTTGAACCCCAAAAATGCAAACTAAAAAATCGAGAAAATATTTATAACCGCATAATAATCTGAATATCAATCATTCATCAATAATCTTAGGATAGTTTGAATGCTGTTTGCAATCCCCATAACCAAATTTTTGATTATTAGCGGACAATATCCCCACAAAAAAACTAAATTTGCAAAATTAGGATGAAAAGGTTACTACTCTTTATCGGATTACTTCTTTTATTCCCTGTTATGATACAGGCTGTAAACCAGTCATCTAATGATAGTCTGATACAATCTTCAGATAGCACCCTGAATCGGGCAAAGATTTCGTCGCTGATAAAACTTTCTGAACATAACCGAGACAAGTCGGTGTACGATTGCAAACAATATTTTCGAGAAGCATTTGCATTAGCCCAAAAAAACAATTTCAGAAATCTGATGGGCCTCTCCAGTAAATCAATGGGAGTCAGTTATTTTTATTGGGGCGACATGAAAAATGCCTTTAAATATTTTAAAGAAGGCCTTCATTATTACCAGATGAGCAGATACCAGGAAGGACAATCCAACTGCCTGAACAACATTGGCCTTGTATATGAAGGATGGGCAAACTTTGACAGTGCCGCCTACTACTACAAAGCCTCCTACCTTATAGAAAAAAAGCTTAAGAATACAGGAGGCGAAGCCACTTCACTCATTAACATGGGAAATATTGATTATTACCGAAAAGACTATCACGGTGCATTAACAAGATATTTCCAGTCGTTAAAGAAATTTTATCAAACCGGAAACAAAGATGGTATTGCCATGGCTTTTAACAGCCTGGCAATCATCTACTCACAGATAAACGATTTCAATAAAGCATTGGGTTACCTTGAGAAAGCGAAGGAAATCTATTCCGCAACAGGTGATATTCGGAAGCTCTCCCGATCACTCAACAACATGGCAGATATATACAGCGACCATTTTATGAAGTACAAAAAGGCCAAAATCCTTTATGAAAAAGTTTTGGAAATAAAAGAAGAACTCGGAGATAAAGAAGGTATCGCATTGGTAAAATGCAATCTTGGTGTGTTGTATAGTCATCTGGGAGATATTTCGCTTGCCCTCAAATATTTTGATGAAAGTCGTAATATTTATGAAAAAACAGGAGATAAAACAGGCCTGAGCATGGTCTATCAAAATAAGGCCAAAGCGTTACAGGCATCAGGGTTTTATAGCAGGGCACTCGCTGAATTCCAGAAAAGCCTTGCCATTTCACAAAAAGTAGGGTTAAAAAGTTATACCACAAATAATTATCTCGGGATATTTAAATGTTATGCAGCATTGGGTAAGTACAATAACTTCAATAAATATTTCGATCTTTTTGAACAAAGCAAAGACACCATTACGAATAAACTTGTAAAGATTAGAATAAAAGAGTTAGAAACCCAATTCAGGATTGACACTTTACTCCAACAAAAGAAGCTTTTGAAAGAAGAAAATAAACGTACAGAGATTAAAATCCGGAGTTATTATATGCTCTCCATCGGGCTGTCCCTCATTGTTATTATTCTTGTTCTGGCACTAATTCTTTATAAAAGAGCTAAAAAAGAGAAGGAGAAATACAATGTAACCACCTGATTTTCAGGTAAATCACTACTCTTCTACATTTCAACAATTATTCTTACCTTCATCCCATAAAATATGAACCCTGTGCCCCAGAAACAAAATGACCAAACCTGTTAAATATCAGTTGTTTTCAGACCCGTGGAAATATTACGGAAAGATGTTGGAAGACATTGAATCTGCACAAACATATATCTATCTGGAAACTTTTCGTTTGGGAAATGATGTAATGGGAGAACGTTTTCGCGACAAGCTTACCAAAGCAGCCTCTAATGGCGTAGAGGTAAAGTTGCTTATTGATTACTGGGGTGCCGGAAGTATCCGTACCGGTTTTTTCGATGACTTTGTCAAAGCCGGAGGAGAGGTCAGGTATTTTAAAAAAATAAAATACAATTTCGACTTTTTTACAAGGAGCCACAGGAGAAATCACCGAAAGCTGTTGCTCATTGATGATAAGGTTAGTTATCTGGGTTCGTCAAATATTACGGGTTACAATCTTAACTGGCGCGAATCGGTTTTACGTATGGAGAGCAGCATCACTTCTGTTTTGCAAAAACTATTCATGCAGGATTACAAGATATACAACCGGTATATCTTTAGCAAAGCATACTATACCCGTCCTGTCAGGCATGATGATTTTGAGATTGTCAGGGACGTCCCGCTTATTACGCAAAAAAAAATCAACAACAAATTCATCTTCTACATTAAGCAGGCCAAGGTATCTATCAACATAGAGACACCTTATTTTCTTCCGGGATTTATGTTGCGAAAAAGCCTGATGGATGCAGTTCACCGCGGAGTTAAAGTCAACATTTATCTACCAAAAAAGTCAGATGTCAATCTTGTGGATATCCTTCGAAACAAATATCTGGGGCCTCTATCGAAGAGAGGAATCAATTTTCTGTTTTTTGAATCCAACAATCTGCACGCAAAAATCTTTCTTGTCGATGATAAAGTATTTGGCATTGGTTCCTCCAACTTTGATTATCGCAGTTTCCGCTATATGTTTAAAATCATGCTTTTTGGGAGCAAAAAAGAGATTGTCCAACAAATTATTTATCATGTGGAAGAGACCCGGCAGCATACAATTCCATTTGTCTTTGAACAATGGAAAAATCGCCCTCCCATCGAAAAATTTTTTGAATGGCTGCTCCTCCCCTTCCGTCATCTGTTATAACACCATCACCCATCTCGACACCAACTATTCAGGTTTTTCAGCCGGCTCTAAGCTAGGATATGCTGAAAAGCTGAGATGTATGTGAAGTTTGGATTTTGTGAAGTGAAGATGTATATATACTTCGAGCTGACCAAGATACAAATATGGCGTACAGTTTAGTAACATAAATTTTAAAATTGGGACTATAGAGGACTTCTAATAAATGCACCTGTTGTTAACCTTAATTCCGCAATAAATTAATCTGAAACTAAAATAGGGCAATTTCTGACGGAATTGGATTTTTTTTTGTTCAATTTCATCAAGAAAATCCGATATAGCACATTACGTTCAAATAATTTATGTTTGTCTGCTTTGTTA
>JAJRQZ010000144.1 GCA_024279935.1 Bacteroidota bacterium | reverse complement strand
GTTGAAACCAAACAGGGTTTTGATACATGAATGAAATTTAAACCAACCCCCGGCTAAGCATCCACTTGAATTCTTCCCGACGACTTAATCCCGAAAGGGAATATCGGTCAGCTATACTACCAAAGGGGGGTTGGTTTTTGAAAACTCACCGAGAGAGCGGCCAATTGCTTTGTTTATGCAAAAATCAAATATGTTTTTCTTGTATTTCTTTATTTGACCAGCCTCGCCGGGGTGGCCGGCCCGCAAAAAAAGCATTTCCCAAAGGCAATATATACTCAGGGATCATAGAGGGCTATTTTATGAGCACCACTCTTTCAACCGTTATAAACTTACCCGACTCATAGATAAACAGAATATAGGGGCCGGGCTTTAAATAATTGGATGAAAGTTGCCACTTCTCTTTCTTTCCCTTAAAACTTATGCTGTCGATGAAGTTTCCGTTGGCATTGCTTAGTTCGAGCAGATAATTTCCTTCCTCGGGAAAATCAAAGTTCAATTCTTTGCGTGCAGGGTTTGGGAATACTTTGTATCCGGAAAGTTTTTTTTGCTCCTTGTTTCCTACGCTTAAATCGTAAACAGCCAGCGTATATTCACCTGCTTGCAAATTATCGACAAAAACATATCCCACCGACCATATTCCCATGCGACTTTGTGAAACACTATGCCAATCCTGAGATGGATCTTCCCTATAAAGAATTACTACTGAATCCGTTTCCGATTGAATCAGGGGAGAATCGAGGTAAACGCCATTATCATAATAAAACCTGCCCTGTGCTTGCATGCCTTCCGGGAAGTACCCCCCAACCGTCCAGTGCCGGTTTGGCGATAAGCGCAAGCCTGGCACTTCTGTTTTCAAGCTGTCGGGACCAACCCAGTCGTTGGTAGCCTGAATAAAAGCGGGCTCTTCCAGCTGCCCTATCAATATCTTGAAATAAGTATCGGGAAAGACGAAATCCTGAGCCTCCGTAAATTTCATATAATTATCAACAGTAGCATCCATCATTCTTTCCTCAGGATCGATTAATACTGCAACGGGCTGAAATTCAAGCGTTTTTATTGAATGACCGTTTAATCCCGAAAAAATCACCGTATCAAGCATACACGTGAAATCATCTTTTAAATATCCAATTTGTACAACATTGTCGTTGCCGATAAAATCGTAACCCTTATGTTTTTGCTTAAGCCATATATCCAGTTGATAATTCGCTCCGTCCTCGCTGAGCGATGATGAGTCGATTGAATAATGAGGTGTCCCGGGTGTAAACACCCAATTATCAAAAAACCCGGTCATATCGATACCTGTATGCTGGCTCAAGAAATCACGCATCTGATAAGATGAAACCGATTGATAGGCAAAGTTTTGCAGATAGGCACTTATGGATTCAAAAAATATGGAATCACCCAGATATGTGCGAAGGGCATTTGCGACAACGCTTCCTTTATCGTATGCGGTGCTTCCGTAAGTGTATTGTTGCGGGATGTTGTTAAGGGGATAATAACCGTTGTCAACAATATGGGTTTTCATCAGAACTTCCTTTAGTTTGTCGCGCATTCCAAGTTTGAAATCTTCTTCGCCATAAAGAACTTCCGTATAAAAAATCTGACAGAAACTTGCCCAACCTTCGTTAAGCCACATGTCCTCGGCCGTAGAGCATGTAAGCATGTCGCCGAACCACATATGGGAAAGCTCATGGGCGTACCACCATTCGGAAGAAGTATTTCCGTTGAAGCCTGAATACGGATATGATATGTTTGTTGCATGCTCCATCGCCCCCAGGGAGGTGGCCGAATATCCAATCCTGCCGAACGGAGATGCACCAAAATGATCTTCAAAAATTCGTGTAATCTGCTTTAGGTTTAAAAACGACCCTGCAACCTTCGCCGTATCCTGCGGACGCGAATAAATATCAATTGGTATCGTATCCTGAATGCCGAAATATTCATCATGGTTCAAGACATAATCCCCCGTAGTCAGCGATTCCAGATAAGTCGGGATATCCTGTGTCAAAGCCCAATGCCAGGTAGTTGTTCCGTCTCCATTATCCAGGCTGTCAACAAGCATGCCTCCACCTATCGCCTTTTTGCCGTTTTCTACAGTTGCATATAAATCATAGCTTGCCCTGTCGGTAAAATCATCGATACAGGCAAACCAGGATTTACCTAGGTTATGCGGAATCGACTGGAAACCAACACCCAGGTTAAAAGCATATTCGCCGGAAAAATGAAAACCTCCCCAACCTTCGTGAAACGGTTGTCCGTGGTAATAAACCCTCGTTTCAAGCGTGTCGCCAACACCCAGGTTTTGGGATAATTGTATTTGTATAACTCCTTCGCCATGAGTGAAACTTGTATTATTGCCATCGATAAAAACAGAGTCAACGCTAAGGTCGATAAGCTGAAGGGCAATACCCGAAACACTCGCCGAAACAGGAGTTATAAATGCCCTGCTGTTACCGGAGATACTTTTGTCAGTAGTGTTAATATCATCAATCTCAATTATATAGTGAACAACGTGAAGACTGTCGCCTATGCTTTGGGGTCTTAAAGCCGCTAAAGAAAACATCAATAAAAAGGAAAGAAAAAACCGCTTCATTATTCTTAAATTTATAAACGATAAAGTTAAGACATATTTAAATACCTATTTGGTGGATACGCCACACTTTCATACATCGTTGTTTATCATCGCCTTACAGGTTTATTAGTTTAAATCGACCAGTTTCCCGCTTCCCGGGTTGTCGAGGGAAATGTCAGGCTTGCCCTTATAATAAATATTCCCTATTCCCCGAATGGAAGCACTAAGCGATTTTTGAGCATTAACGTAAATGTCATTGCTCGATTTATTTATAACATAAACTTGTTGGCATACGAAACCCCTATTGTCTATCAAGCCAAAGCTTGCCGAATAAACCTGCGACAACTTGCAAATCCCCGACAACTTGATGTCGGCGGTGCCATAATGGATGGCCGAGATGACGAAAGGGGAATTAACCAAGACATTCAATGTGCCAGCCCCCTCAAAAACGTTAATTTTAAGGCTGTCGCTGCGAAGCGTGTCAGAGCAGCTCACATCCCCTATCGACCTATAATCCAATTCACAAATATTATCGATATAAATCTTGGCCGTAACGGGGATACTGAAATCCCTTACCCAATTGCACGAGTTGGTATTCGAGATATCAAGGGTGTCGGCATTTATATCAGTTAGTATTTTATCGATGATGTTTTGCCCGGCACTGATGAGCACACCTGACGAATCAGAGGGAATCAACATTACGTTTATGTTGTCGCGGATAATTATCTTTGCAATATTGTCGGTTTTTCGCCATTGTTCGGTAATTTCACCAGTACTTTTAAAACAATCGGCGATATTTTTTTTCTTGCACGACTGAAAAGCCGATATTATTATTAACAACATAAAGATATTGAACAATCGCATAAACAGGTTTTGTCTTGCAAAAATATATTTTGTGGCCGATTAAACTATACGAACATGCAATTTATTATAGCCGGGATGTTTTTTCGTTGATTTAAGGTCGGGCTTTTACGGTAGGGATCCACATTTTAATAAATGGTCAATTACGTACACAGCTGTTTTATAACGGACAACAAACAATTAAAAAGATTATGTTAATCATTTAACATAATTTAAATACTAAATTGATGTCCAATCGGTTATATTTGTGGCATGTTTTTGGATGAGAACATTTCCGTTAATACCGAAAAACTAATATAATGAATAAAAAAGGCTTATTTCTGTTGATTATATTCGGCCTCTTGTTTTTTAGCGTTGCGATAATAGCACAAAAACAATGGACTCTCGAGGAATGCATAGCTTATGCATACGAGAACAACCTTTATATAAAGCAAAGCAAATTGGGGGTGGAATCGGCAAATTACGACTTGTCTCAGCGAAAATTGAGCATAGCCCCGTCGGTCAACGGCTCCTTGTCGCAGAACTTCGGTTGGGGACGGGCTCCTGACCCACAGACCAATATATATGCGACACAGCAAACACAGCGCGCTTTTTTCAATGTTAGCACGGATGTAACTTTATTTAACGGCTTACAACAAGTAAATAATATCAGAAAGGCGCAATTCGACTATCTGGCAGCCAAATACGATTCAGACAAGATCAGGAACGATATGTCACTGAACGTTGCCTCGGCATATTTGTTGATTTTGTTTAACCTGGAGCTGGTAAATAATTCGCAGAGACAAGTTGACATATCGAACGAACAAATTGCCAGGACTAAAAAACAAGTGGAGGCAGGTGCAAAGGCAAAAGGAAACCTCTATGACATTCAGGCCCAGGGGGCAACTGAGGAGGCCACTTTGATAAGCAACAAGAACAAGCTTATGTTATCTTACCTCGACCTTATGCAATTGCTCGACCTGGAAGCAACTATGGAGTTTGATATAGAAAAACCTAAGCTCGAAATCAAATCGACGCCAAACATGATGCCGGTTGACATGATTTATAACAAATCCCTTTCTCTGATGCCAGAGATTAAAAGTGCTGAGCTCAAATTGCGAAGTGCAGGACGCACTCTCGCTATTTCCAAAGGCGCCAGGAGCCCTCGCGTTTTCGCTTCGGGTTCGTTGGGCACCTTATATTCAGATCAAATACTGGAGAAAATTGGCGAAACCCCGGGAGGTTTCCCGATTTATGGCGAAACCCGCCCATTTTCAGATCAGTTTATCGACAATCGCGACGGCTCGATAGTTTTCGGCTTGTCGATACCTATTTTCAACGGATATCAGGTTTCTACAAATATCAAAAAATCAAAAATCTTTTTCGAAAACGCCAGCATCGACCTTCAGCTGGAGAAAAACAAGCTCCGTAAAAACATCGAGTCGGCTTATGCCGATGCCTTAGGTGCATATCAAACATTCTTGGCACGCAAAAAATCCGTTGACGCCTTGACGGAATCCTTTAAATATACCGAGGAGAAATTTAATGTGGGCATGGTAAACGCCACCGATTATAACGTATCGAAAATACAATTGGCCAACGCCGAATCGGATCTGTCGTCAGCAAAATTCGACTATATCTTTAAAACTAAAATACTTGATTTTTATTTGGGAAAACAATTAACTTTATCTGATATCGCCATCATTTCGGAATAAGTTCCGATAATTCACAAGTTTAAATGATTTAGATTAATTTTACGCATTATAAAAAGATAAAAATACTCTTATGGCAAAGCCCCGCAATAAAAAACTCTGGTTAATAATAGCATCTGCTTTGGTGCTGATATTATTAGTCGTAATGGCCGTGAAAAAAGGCCAAGGCTCAAAAGCAACTAAGGTCGCGACAGAGACAGCCGAACTCAGGACGCTGGTGGAGACCGTTTCGGCCAACGGCAAGATACAACCTGCCAAAGACATTAAAATAAGCCCTTATATTTCAGGGGAGGTCGTGCGCCTATTTGTAAAAGAAGGGGACTTTGTCAAAAAAGGGGACCAATTGGCAAAAATAGATCCCGAAATATATATTTCCACATACGAGAAAATAGAGGCAGCCCTGAAAACAGCGCAAGCCAACGAGGCAAACGCAAAGGCAAGGCTCGCCCAGAGCAGGTCGCAATTCAACAAATCGGAACTCGATTTTAAGCGAAGCCAAACATTGTTTGAAAAAGACGTTATCTCTAAATCTGATTTCGACGCTGCGACTTCATTGTACGAAGTGGCAAAAGCAGATGTTATAGCCGCTCAGGAGAACTTGAAATCGAGTCAGTTTCAGGTAAGCAGTGCCAGGGCATCGGTCAGGGAAGCCAAAGAAAACCTTGACAGAACAAGTATTTATGCCCCGAACGACGGAACGGTTTCCAAATTAATAGTTGAGGAAGGCGAAAGAGTTACCGGTGCGTCGCAATTCTCTGCCGGTACGGAGATTATGCGCATAGCCAATCTCGACGTGCTTGAAGTTAACGTCGAGGTCAACGAAAACGACATAGTCAGGGTAACTCTCATGGATACCGCAATTATCGAGGTGGACGCATATCTCGACAAGGAATTTAAAGGTTTGGTAACCGAAATTGCAACATCGGCGAATACTGTTGGCGTCAGTGCCGACCAGGTAACTAATTTCGATGTCAAGATCTTGATGCTGAAAGAATCCTATGCGGACTTGATCAAGAAAAACAGTGCTATTTCCTCACCTTTCCGGCCAGGCATGTCGGCAACGGTCGAAATTCAAACCGAAACGGCGCCAAACATACTCACGGTTCCCATACAGGCTGTTACAACCAGGGCCGACACAACCGGAAGACTAAAATCGTACCGTGAGCGCCGGGAGGAAAACAAAGGAAAAGAGGATGAGGAAATAAATAAGGAAAAAGAAGATATCCAAGAATATGTATTTGTTTATCAGGATGGTATTGCCAAACTAAAGAAAGTGGAAACGGGAATCCAGGACAACACCTATATTCAAATAGTAAGCGGCATAAAAAAGGGCGATGAAGTAATTGTCTCACCTTACAGGGCTGTGTCGAAAACATTGAAAAACAACGACGAGGTCGAAAAAGTAGATAAAAAGGAGCTGTTCAAGAGCGAGGTTAAATAAAATGGCGTTGATACTTAACATAGAAACCTCTACCCGGGTATGTTCTGTATCCTTAGCCGTGAACGGGCAAACAGAAGCCATCAAAGAGTCGCACACCAAGAACTCGCATGCCGGGCTGCTCACGATTTTCACTCAACAACTTATTAGCGATCAGGGATATGAATTCCAAGATTTAGATGCCGTTTCGGTAAGCAAGGGCCCGGGTTCCTATACGGGGCTCCGCATAGGTGTTTCCACGGCCAAGGGATTGTGCTACTCGCTAGACAAACCCCTTATCGCAATTACTACACTGGAGGCCATGGCCGTCGGTATGATCCAAAAAGCGGAAAACAAAGATGACGAGAAAACTGTTTTTTGCCCCATGATAGACGCCAGGCGAATGGAGGTCTATTCAGCACTGTATTCTTCCGATTTGAGCATGATCCGCAAAATAAAAGCAGAGATAATCGATGAAGATTCATTTGCCGATGAGCTCACGAATTACAAAATCGTTTTCGGTGGCGACGGGGCGGCAAAATGCAAGGAAGTCCTAAGCAACAGCACAAACGCTATTTTCCTCGACGACTTTTTCCCAAGCTCCCGATTTATGAGCCAATTGTCAGAGCGTAAATTTTCCGAAAGCAATTTCGAGGACCTGGCTTATTTCGAACCTTTTTACCTAAAGGATTTTATTGCCGGGAAGCCAAGGGTTAAAGGTTTGCGCTGAGAGCCCGATATCAACCAATCAACAAAAACAAAAAAAATTTGCAAATATGACGACTGGTCATTAACTTTGCAGGATGAAGCGCAGGATATTTAAAGAAGATATAGTAAAAAGTGGTCATTTCCTTTTTTACGAAAAAGGTTACGGCGCCACCGGCATCAACGAAATAACACAAAAAACCGATATCCCAAAGGGTTCGTTTTATAACCATTTCAAGAGCAAGGAAGAGTTTGGTATAAGTGTGCTCGATTACTACCACTCCATCAATAAAACACAAATGGAACAGGCTCTTTTGAACGAGGACAAATCGCCTTTGATAAATTTAAAGAAATTTTTTATCGACTTTATTGAAGAACAAAACAACATTCAAAATTGTTCCAAAGGCTGTTTAATGAGTAACTTAACCATGGAGATGGCTGATAGGAGCGAGGCGTTCCAAAAAAAAGTCAAGCAAGGTTTTGAAGAAATAACTGCCATTTTTGAAAGTTGCCTCAACAATGCCAAACAGCAAAACGAAATTGATGAAAACTTAAATACTGCCCTGCTGGCAAACTTTGTTTACAATAGCTGGCAGGGTTCGGTCATAAGGATGAAAGCCGATAAGAACACCGAGGCCTTGTGGAAATTCTATAATGTAGTTTTCGACAAATTATTGAAATAACATTTATATGACGACTGGTCATATCCTAATAATTTTCATTAAAAATTTACTACGCAAATCATATTATAAATTATAAAAAGCCTGTCTTGCGGGAGAGACAGGCTTTTACAAAAAAGAAATTAACCTTAAATGTTATTTAAAATTGTTTTTGTGTAATGTTTATTCTGTAGGTACTTCCTCAATAATATCAACTCTTTCAGGTTGAGGCATATTTTTATGTATGGTAAGCTCATCGATCAAGCGCGTGTCGCCGGCAAATTTATCGATGATAAACAACACATAACGGACATCGGCAACAATGGTGCGCTGCAATTTTGGCGCAAAGGCGATATCGCTGCTCATGGCTTCCCAGTTGCCGTCGAAGGCAAGGCCGATAAGCTCGCCCTTCCCATTCATTACAGGCGAACCTGAGTTCCCTCCTGTTATGTCGTTGTTTGTCAAGAAACAAACAACCATGCGTCCGTCATCGTTGGCGTAAGGGCCATAATCCTTCTTTTGGTAAAGTTCTTTCAGCTTGGGGGCAACAATAAACTCATCGTTGTCGGGGTCTTCCTTTTCCATAACCCCGCTGAGATGTGTAACATAATCATAGGTTACGGCGTCGGCAGGGTAGTATTTGAGTACTTGTCCGTAAGTAAAGCGCATGGTCGAGTTGGCATTTGGGTAAAAATATCTCTCAGGCTCCATCTCGCGCATGGCCTGCATATACAACCTTTCCGCCTTCGACATTCTTGAGTTGTCTTTGCGGTAGTTCTGCGAAGCCGTCATTAAATATGCCATGAACTGCTGGCTTAAAACAAACGCCGGGTCTTTCTTAAGTGTTTTCAAACTGGGATCCAAAAGAAAAGCCTTGGTTTTGGTAGTATCGCCGAAAACCGATTTCTCAAACACATAATCCGCAATGGCATTGAAATCGCCCTTGAACTTTTTATGCAGTTCAACTAACAGCTCGGGATATGCATCGGCAGTTAAGTTTTGATAATACAACTTTGTCATTTCGGCGAATACGTCCCTGTCGGTGGCCATGTCGTAATCCTTAAAATGCTCCTGAACACCTTCTGTCAGTCCCTCGGTCATCTTTGTCAGTTTCTCCCCAAGTTTGGCTTTTTTCTTCTTGTCCTTTTCCTTTTTTATTTTGTCCATCTTGCTTTCCAAACCGGAAAACTGCTGCGCATAGCTAACGATACCGCTGCCGCTGATACCGCTAATGCTAGCATAAATCAACGGGGTAATCCCGTCCGACTGTTCCTTGATCCCGGCATTTATATCGGCTATAATGTTTCCATATTTATTTTTCCGTGCTGTATCTGCATTAACCCACTGCGTGAATTTCTCCTCATATTGCTTTTTCTGTCCTACGACATCCAGGTTTTTAACGCCTCGCGTCTGCCCGATGAAATATTTCCATGAGTTGGCTATCATGGCATATTTCGAGGCATATTTTATTTTCACTTCCTTGTCGGCATCCATGTGCGTTTTCCATGTTTCCAGTTTTTTGCCGAAAACCTTTATCAGGGGAGGAAAATAATAATCTGTCTTGAACGAAACGCCGTCGGCAGTCAAATAACGGTCGGTGCTACCTGGGAATCCCCATATCATGGAAAAATCGCCTTCCTTAACTCCGTCGAGGGAAACAGGTAGGTGGTGTTTCGGCACCATGGGCACATTATCTTCCGAGTATTCTGCCGGGCTTCCGTCGGGAGCCGTATAAACCCTGAAAATTGAAAAGTCGCCAGTATGCCTGGGCCACATCCAATTGTCGGTATCACCGCCGTACTTCCCAATGGAAGATGGAGGGGCGCCAACCAGTCTTACATCTTTATAAACCTGATATACAAATAGATAGTATTCATTTCCTTCAAAGAAACTTTTAACTACAATATTATATTTTCCGTCTTCGGATGCTCTTTTTTTCAATCTTGAAGTTATTTCCTTAATGGCAGCAGTGCGCGCATGGCCCTCAAGAGTATCGTTAATAAACGGAAGTATGCTGTCGGTAACGTCCTCCATTCTAATTAAAAACGAAGCCGTTAGGTTTTCGTTCGGCAGTTCTTCGTCAAGGCTCATCGACCAAAAGCCGTCGGCCAGATAATCGTGCTCGACAGTCGAGTGCTTTTGAATTGCATCGAATCCGCAGTGATGGTTGGTAAACAACAGGCCTTGGGAGGATACCATTTCACCAGTACAAAAATAACCTTGCGGGGCTGGTTCGTTCGAAAGGCCTACAATTGCATCTTTCAAGCTGGAATGGTTGACACTGTAGATTTCCTCAGGCGTAAGCTGGAGACCTTTTTTCTGCATATCTACATAGTTCAACCTGTCGATAAACATTGGCAACCACATTCCTTCATCGGCTTTTAGCCTTATGCCTGAAAGCATTAACAATGCGACGATAAAATAAGTAAACTTCTTCATTTTTGAATTTTTGTATTAAAATAATCCGTAAAATACAACATAAATTATACCATCAACTATATGATATTGGATATCAATACTTTAAACAACTTATTGGATTTCGCCACACTATATTTTGTACGGAAACGAACATGGCTGTGGATATATCGGACATAAGCATTAAAGGCAATTATCTCCTGATGATAATCCTAAATACGCTTCCTTTGCCCAAAGTTGATGATTTCACGAATATTCTTCCTTTATGATATTCGTTGATGATTCTTTTTGCCAGCGATAGACCCAGTCCCCAGCCACGTTTCTTGCTTGTATATCCGGGGTTGAAAATAGATTTTTGTTCCCTTAAGGAAATGCCTTTTCCGGAATCTGATATGTCGATGAGCAAATTTTTGCTCTCCTCTTTTATGCTGAGCGATATTATTCCGTTTCCTTCCATCGCATCTATGGCGTTTTTACAGATGTTTTCGATTACCCAGCTAAACAATGCAGGGTTAAGGGGGACGATAATTTCGGCCACGGTATCGAAGTTCAACTTGTATTCCACCTTCCGGGGTGTTCGTTTTTTTAGATATTCTATACTGTTTACCAATACTTGTACGATATCGTTATCTTCAAGTTCCGGCACGGAACCTATCTTGGAAAACCTTTCGGTGATGACTTCCAGCCGTTTTATGTCTTTGGAGATTTCAGTCGCGGCCTGGTCTGCGGTGCCCTCGCCCATTTTCAACAATTCCATCCATGCCATGATCGACGACAGGGGAGTGCCGATTTGATGTGCTGTTTCCTTTGCCATCCCGGCCCACACCCTGTTCTGTTCCGACTTTCTGGCAAAGCTGAACAGCAAATATGCTATAAAGGCAAAAACCGATATTATCAAAATCTGGGCAATGGGAAAATACTTCATCATCGTCAACAGTTCTGAATCCTGATAAAAAACATAGTTGAGTCCCTGTTCCTTAAAATCGGCTTTTATGGGGTCGTTGGCTCTTCGCATCTCCTCTATTTTATCCCTTACATAAACGCTGTCCAGCATTTTAACATCGCTTAAGCTGCCATATTGCAATACGTTTCTTTGGGTGCTGTCGGTAATGATAACCGGTACGCTTGAGGAATTAAGGGCCACTTCGGAAATAAATGTAGAAACGTAGTCGTTTAAAACTTCCTTGAGGTCCGAGAATATCCTTGAGTCCTTATAATAAAGGTAATTCTTGTTGAAACCGCTTATTTTCACCTCTATGGGCTTGTAGGCGCTAAACTCCTCCATCAAGTCAACATCCTCGAACAAATTGCCTATGCCGGAGATGTCGATGTTCTTGGCATCTAGAATATTACCTGCCTCGTCAGTATAGATTATAGGGATGGTCTTGTTGTTCGATATGATCTCCAGATAAAAAGTAAGGTCGTCCGAAACACTGTCGTCGAGCAAATGCCTGTGTACCTTGGCCAGAAACTCAACTCTTTTGTGCTCTTGCTCCTGAAGCTGTTTGAACAGGTTTCCCGTAAAATTCACCAATTGCGCCTTGCGGTTTACTGCAGCGGCAAAAAGCTGAACATTCTTTCTCTCTTCCTGGGCAAAACGGTTCACGATTATATTCGTATAAAAAAAAGAAGCACTGATTATAATGACAGCCAAAATGATCAATACTATTTTCCACCTTTTTTTACGGTTATAGATATCCAAAACAATCTTTTTAAATATAATACAAACTTAATATTTATTGGCTTATTGTTTTAAAAAACGATGAATATAGTTAGCAATAAACTTTGAACAAGGACCTATTACCCTACAATAAGATATTTGCGAATCATCAAAAAAGCCAAAAATGGTCGCGAGCGCACACCTTTGCGTTTTTGCCGAACACTTTTAAGGTTATCTGACAAAATATATTTGACTGTAATTCAGAAAAATACAAGCTTTGGCACAATTACTGAAGGTAATTAGGCTTTCTTTACCAAAAAATGTCAGTGACAAATGATCGTTTTAAAGGACATTAATAAAACATATTATACCGGTAAGACCAGCCTTCATGTTTTAAAGGGCATCGACCTTAAAATAAACCAGGGCGAGCTGGTTTCCATAATGGGCTCCTCGGGCTCAGGGAAATCAACCCTCCTAAACATTATAGGCATGCTCGACAATCATGACAGCGGCGATTTTTGTCTCAACGACGAAAAAATCGAACACCTGAGCGAAAAAAAAGCCGCATTTTATCGCAACAAATTCATAGGTTTCGTATTTCAGTCCTTCAATTTGATTTCGTTTAAAAACGCAATGGAAAATGTAGCCTTACCGCTTTATTATCAGAAAGTCCCTCGCAAGCTTCGTAATAAGTCGGCAATGGAATACCTCGAAAAAATGGGCTTGGCCGAATGGGCCCACCACTTGCCAAACGAACTCTCGGGAGGCCAAAAGCAACGCCTGGCAATTGCCAGGGCCCTTATCTCGAGACCAAAAGTGATTCTGGCCGACGAACCGACAGGGGCTTTGGATTCAGAGACTTCGATTGAGGTGATGAAAATTTTCAAGGAAATACATGCCAGCGGGATAACTATTTTAATAGTAACCCACGAGCGGGAAATAGCGGCCGAAACAGAAAGGATTATCAGGCTAAAGGACGGACGCATAGAAAGCATAATTGAAAACGGCCAACGCAAAAAATGGCTTGAGTCCCAGCACATGGCATAAAAATAAATCTATGTTCGACATTGACAAATGGCAGGAGATTTTCAACACTATCAGCAAGAACAAGCTAAGAACCTTGCTGACGGGCTTCAGCGTGGCCTGGGGCATTTTCATGCTCGTGGTTTTGCTCGGCTCGGGCTATGGCCTCGAAAATGGCGTAAAACGAGAGTTCGAGGGTGATGCGGTCAACTACCTCTCGATAAACTCCGGGACTACCTCAAAAGCATTCAAGGGAATGAAAGCCGGCAGGCAGATACAATTTAAGAACGATGATTATGATTTACTGAAAACATTAAATAAAGTTTCCCACAGCTCGACCCGGACAAGAATATGGCAATCCAATTCTGTTTCGTACGGGCCGGAATACGGCACATTCGATATTTTTGCCATACTTCCGGATTATAAATTTGTTGAAGCAACACAAATTATCAAAGGCAGGTTCTTAAACCAAAAGGATATCGATGATTTCCGGAAATCCATTGTTATCGGACGACTGGTTTATGAAGCATTGTTCAAAAGTGGCGAAGATGCCATAGGCAAATATGTGAAGATAAGCGGAATGATGTTCAAGGTGGTCGGGGTTTTCAACGATCCAGGTTCCGACCGCGACTTGCTGCGGGCTTATATTCCCATAAGCACTGCCCAAAGAGTTTTTAATATGGGGAACAACATTAATACCGTACAACTGAATTTTGAGGGCGTAGGTGCTGCGGAAAGCGAAAGGATAGTAGAGGAAATAAAGGAAAAGCTAGCCAAACAACATAAATTCGACCCAGAGGACCAGCGAGCTGTTTTTATATGGAACTCTATAGAAAACTACGAGAAGTTCATGAACCTTTTTGCCGGTATCAGGCTCTTTATCTGGATAATTGGGGCCGGGACGATTATTTCGGGAATAGTTGGCGTCAGCAATATTATGATGATAGTCGTTAAAGAAAGAACCAAGGAGATAGGCATTCGTAAGGCTCTGGGCGCCACACCCTTCTCCATAGTAAGCTTAATACTTCAGGAATCTGTTCTAATAACCGCTTTGGCAGGATATATCGGCCTCGTCTTGGGTGTTGGCCTATTGGAGCTGGTATCGGATTTCCTTCCTTCCCTCGACTATTTCGCAAATCCCGAGATAAACATGAACGTTGCCCTGATAGCCACAGGCTTGCTCGTGGTCTCAGGAGCCATTGCCGGTTATGTCCCAGCCAGGAAAGCCGCATCCGTTAAACCTGTAATTGCTTTGAGGGATGAATAATAAAGCTTATATAAATCAATTTCCAACAACGCAAAAAACTGAGCCATGAATCTTTTCGACACAGATAAGTTTAGCGAAATATTACACGCTCTCGGCAAGAACAAACTTAGAACGTTCTTCACCGCCTTCGGGGTGTTTTGGGGTATCTTCATGCTTGTTATAATGTTGGGCTCGGGCAAGGGCTTGCACAATGGCGTTAGCCAGGGAATGGGCGATATGGCAACAAATGCCCTCTTCGTTTGGACACAACCAACATCAGTTTCTTTTAAAGGTTTCCCCAAGGGAAGACGATACAATTTCAATAACGACGACACAAGGGCTTTGCGCGACAACATTCCC
The DNA here is from genome assembly GCA_024279935.1 of Bacteroidota bacterium. Taxonomy (GTDB): domain Bacteria; phylum Bacteroidota; class Bacteroidia; order Bacteroidales; family F082; genus BM524. The sequence continues at coordinate 24,589 of JAJRQZ010000144.1, read as the reverse complement.
GAGCTGGAATATGTCGCTCCGCGACTACAAGCCCAAAATACAGTTGTAAGAAACGAAAGAACAGGATCTTACAATATTCATGGCGATTATCCCGACATGAATGAAATCGACCCGGTAAACATACTTGACGGAAGGTTTATCAACAATAACGATATCGAACAGAAAAGAAAGGTTATCGTTATCGGTAAACGCGTGAAAAACGAATTGTTTGATGCGGATGAAGATCCCATGGGGGATTATCTCAGGATAAACGGGGTTTACTTTAAAATTGTCGGGGTTTTTTCGTCAAAGAAAAACGACCGACAGGCCGAAAATGAAAACCAGCAAATTTTCATGCCTTTCACCACCATGCAGCGCACTTATAATTTTGGCAATATAGTTTTTTGGTATTCAATGACTTCACATAAAGAAATCCCGGCCTCCGAGGCTCTTGGGAAAGTAAAGAAACTATTGCGCGAACGTCATTCCGTTGCCCCCACCGACGATAGGGCAATAGGGGCGTTCAATGTGGAAAAGGAATTTAAGAAAATGCAAACGCTTTTTAACGGAATTAACGGCCTGATATGGATTGTTGGCATAGGCACCTTGCTCGCCGGGGTAATAGGCGTTAGCAATATAATGCTAATAGTGGTGAAGGAGCGCACCAAGGAAATCGGCATTCAAAGGGCAATAGGGGCAACACCCCTTGCCATACAAACACAAATTGTTCTTGAGTCGGTTTTTCTTACTTCGATAGCAGGCTATGTTGGTTTGGTGGCCGGAGTTGGGCTGCTTGAGCTGATAAATTATATGTTGATAAATTTCGGGGCCTCGGGCGAAATGTTCAACCATCCGGAAGTAGATTTCAACAAAGCCGTTTCTGCATTGGTGGTTTTGATAGTCTCTGGTGCTTTGGCGGGATTAATCCCTGCCAGGAGGGCTACCCAGATAAAACCTATTGATGCTTTGAGGGATGAGTGAGGAATCTTGGGGGTTGAGAAGTTGAAAAGTTTATAGAATTAAGATAAAGGATTAAAACATGAAGAAATTTTTTAAAATATTATTGGGATTGATTTTGGTGGGCATTATTGCTTATACCATGTAGTTTTTATATCAGAAATCGCAAACCAAGCCGGTGGTGCTCGAGACTGAATCGCCAGCCGTGATGGATATAATAAAAAAGACCACGGCCACGGGTTCGGTAAACCCGAGAAAAGAAATAGAGATAAAACCGGTGGTTTCGGGAATTATCGAGAAACTGTATGTCGAGGAAGGCGATGTTGTAAAGAAAGGCGATCTGTTGGCAAAAATTAAAATCATTCCCAATATGATCAACCTCAACAACGCAAAATCGAGGATAGGCGTTGCTAAAATCAATTTAAAGGATGCCAAAAGGAATTACGACAGGCAACTGGAACTTCTGGAAGAAGGCGTAATCGCCAGGGCCGATTTCGAGTCTTATGAGACGGCTTACGAAAATGCCAAGGAAGAACTTAAAACGGCACGCGAAACCCTGGAACTGATCGAAGATGGCCAAACCAAAAAAGAAGGAAGCATTACAAATACCCTTGTTAAATCAACCATCGACGGGATGATACTTGATATTTCAGTAGAGATCGGATTTCAGGTTATTGAATCCAACAACTTTAATGCAGGAACAACTATCGCAACTATTGCCGACATGGGCGAAATGGTTTTCGAGGGCAATATCGATGAATCGGAAGTAGGGAAGATAAAGGAAGGTATGCCTTTGATCCTGGTTATTGGCGCACTGGAAAATGTAAGCTTCGATGCCGTGCTTGAGAAGATATCCCCTAAGGGAGCCGAAGTCAACGGAGCAGTACAGTTCGAGATCAAAGCCGACGTGAAACTTCGCGACGACCAGTTCATAAGGGCGGGCTACAGTGCAAACGCAAACATCGTTTTGGCCCGTGCCGACAGCGTTCTTGCTATATCCGAAAGCCTGCTTCAATTCGAGAACGATACGGTCTTCGTGGAAGTTGAGACCGAACCGCAGGTCTTCGAGAAACGATATATAAAAACAGGGCTTTCCGACGGGATAAACATCGAGGTGCTAGATGGTTTGGGAAAGGATGATAAGATAAAGAAACTAAATTAATTGAAAATCTCCTGTGAGGAAACATCCTTTAACTTTTCTCTACGACAATGTCATAAAACAATATTATTTCCAAGGCATAATCTAATAATGAATTTTTTTCAGCCCGCTGGGTTTATTCCCTTCTTATTATTAATTTCGCAAGCAAACAAAAAAGACCTTGTCCGCAGGGTCTTTGAAAATCAATAAACCATGATGAAATATAGTTTTTTAGTATTGCTGTCGTTTTCCCTGCTTCTCGCTTCATGTGAGGATATGCAAAAGGAAACAAAAAAAGAAAAGGAAAAAACTCCTTATCAAATGAAAAAATATGCCGATTTCAAATTAACTGCCGACATTTCGCATTTGTCTGACAAGCAGAAAGAGATGCTGAAAAAACTGTTCGAGGCAGCGGACGTTATGAATGAAATATTCTGGTTGGAGAACGCCGGTAACAAAGATAAATACCTGGCTTCCATAAAAAATGCCGGTTTACGTCATTATGCCGATATCAATTATGGCCCCTGGGACGAGCTCAACAACCTGGCTCCTTTTATCGAAGGTGCGGGTCCAAAACCCGAAGGTGCCCGGTTTTATCCAAAGAACATGACGAAAAAAGAATTTGAAGCCTGGGTAAATCCCGATAGAACAAGTCTTTATACAAAAGTTGAAAGAGATGGAAACGGCAAATTAAAAACCGTTTGGTATCACGAGGCATTTAAACCTTATGTTGAAAAAGCATCTGTATTGCTTTTGGAGGCAGCCAAGCTGGCCGAGGACAAAGATTTTGCAAATTATCTCACCTTGAGGGCGCATGCATTGCTGACAGATGAATATTTTGAAAGCGATATGGCATGGCTTGGCATGAAAAACAACCTTGTGGATATTGTAATCGGGCCAATTGAAAATTATACCGACGGACTGTTTGGTTATAAGGCAGCACACGAGGCTTACGTTTTGATCAAGGATGTTGCCTGGAGCGAAAAACTTTCCAAATATGCCTCCTTCCTTCCTCAACTTCAAACACAACTTCCTGTTGACTAGGCTTATAAATCAGAAACTCCGGGATCCGATGTTGACCTCAACGCTTATGATGTTGTTTATTATGCCGGCGATTGTAATATGGCGGGAAAAACTATTGCGATAAACTTACCCAACGACGAGAAGGTCCAGCTGCAAAAAGGCACGCGCAAATTGCAGCTTAAAAATGCAATGAGGGCCAAATTCGATAAAATACTTGTCCCCATAGCCGATGTTTTAATCGCCCCCGACCAACGTCAATATATTACTTTCGATGCGTTTTTCTCCAACACCATGTTCCATGAAGTTGCTCATGGTATGGGAATTAAAAACACTATTAACGGAAAAGGCCCGGCACGCAAGGCCTTAAAGGAAAAATACTCAGCCATCGAGGAAGGAAAAGCTGATATTCTAGGTTTATTTCTTGTTGACAAACTAAATGAAATGGGGGAGTTTACCGAGACTGAAATGATCGACAACTATGTTACTTTCATGGCAGGTATTTTCCGCTCTGTCCGTTTTGGGGCAAGCAGCGCCCACGGCATGGCAAATATGCTGAGGTTCAATTATTTCCTCGAAAAAGGGGCTTTTGTCCGCAATAGCGACGGAACCTACAGTACCGATATGGGGAAAATGAAAATTGCCGCGGCCCGGTTAACGGAGAAAATATTAAAACTACAGGGCGATGGTGATTACGAAGCCGCAAAAGCATGGATAGAAAAAGACGGGCTTATCAAACCTCAGCTTCAGGCAGATCTAGACAGGGTTAACGATGCCGGCATCCCGGTCGATATTTACTTTATCCAGGGACCCGAAGTCCTGGGATTGAAATAATGTTTAAAAAATAAAAAATGCCCGCCTTGATAATGAAAACCAAGGCGGGCATATTTCGTGGTGCTTATAAATATTCATCAACCGGCAAACAAGAGCAAAGGTTTCTGTCGCCATAAGCATCGTCAACTTTAGCAACAGGAGTAAAGTATTTTCCGTCTTTTACCCACTCCAACGGATAGGCTGCTTTTTGGCGCGAATATGGAAATTCCCAATTGTCGGACAATAATTCTTCGGCCGTATGGGGGGCGTTCGAAACCAAATTGTTATTCTTCACGGCTTTACCGTCTTCAATTTGTTTAATTTCCTCACGTATGGCCACCATTGCCTCAACAAAACAATCAAGCTCCTCCAAGGGCTCGCTTTCGGTAGGCTCAACCATTAAAGTACCATGAACGGGAAATGCTACCGTAGGGGCATGAAAACCATAATCCATTAATCGTTTGGCTATATCGATAACAGCAATATCGGCAGTCTTGCTGAACTCATTGCAGTCCAGGATCATCTCATGTCCTATATGGCCGTTTTCGCCCGTATATAAAATAGGATAATGTGCTTTCAGTTTTTCTTTTAGGTAATTGGCGTTCAGTATGGCCGTTTTTGTGGCTTCCGTTAATCCCTCACCACCTAAAAGCTTTAAATACGCATAAGAAATCAGTAAAACCAGGGCGCTGCCGAAAGGTGCTGCCGCAATGGCGCTCATGGCGTTTTCCCCACCTGTTTCAGCATAAACATGACCCGGCAAAAACGGTTTTAAATGGCTAGCGACACCAATAGGGCCTACTCCCGGGCCACCGCCTCCGTGCGGAATGGCAAAAGTTTTATGTAAATTCAAATGGCAAACGTCGGCACCAATAAAACCCGGGCTTGTCAAACCTACTTGTGCGTTCATATTCGCACCGTCCATATAAACTTGTCCGCCGTTTTCGTGGATAATGGAAATAAGATCCCCGATCCCTAGCTCGAAAACACCATGGGTGCTAGGATAAGTAATCATCATTGCGGCAAGACTGTCCTTGTTGGCTTCTGCTTTTTCTTTAAGATCGGCAAGGTTGACATTTCCGTTTTCATCGGTTTTAACCACAACTACCTTATATCCGGCCATGGCCGAACTTGCAGGATTGGTGCCGTGGGCAGAAGCCGGGATCAAACAAATATCGCGATGTCCCTGTCCTATGCTTTGCTGATATGACTTTATCGTCATCAATCCGGTATATTCGCCGGCAGCACCGGAATTAGGCTGGAACGACATGGCAGCAAAGCCTGTTATCTCACAGAGTATCCTTTCCATTTCGCTTATAATATGATAATATCCCCCGGCTTGGTTTTTGGGCACAAAAGGATGGATATCGGTAAACTCGGGCCAGGAAACAGGTATTAATTCCGTAGCGGCATTAAGTTTCATGGTGCACGACCCTAGCGGGATCATTGTCCTGTTCAGGGCCAGATCCTTATGTTCAAGCCTGGTCATATAACGCATCATTTGGGTCTCCGTATGGTATTTGTTAAAAATCTCGTGATCCAAAAATGATGATTTCCTTATAAGCTTGGCCGGAATAAATTTGTTGCGGTTTTCCTCACCACCGGCAAAGTCAAGCTCAAATTCATCAACTTTCACCGCCTTGGCCAATATAGCGGCAATTACAGCCACATCCTTGCTGCTTGTTGTTTCGTCTATGCTTATTCCCAGATGTTCCTTATCCTCAAAATATCTGAGGTTAACTTGCTGTTCGAGCGCAATAGCCTCTATATCTTTTATGGATGCGTTTTTGGGAAGCTCAACATAAAGAGTGTCGAAATAGTTCTTGTTCAATTGTTTATATCCTATCTTTCCCAAGGTTTCCGATAAATCCACTGCAAGGGAATGAATTTTAACGGCAATATCGCTCAAGCCGTTCTTTCCATGATAGAGACCATAAAAACCGGCCATGATGGCCAGCAATGCCTGGGCTGTACAAATATTCGATGTGGCTTTTTCGCGCTTGATATGCTGCTCGCGCGTTTGCAAGGCCATACGTAAGGCATGATTTCCGTTTTTGTCCCTGGATATCCCAATTATGCGTCCCGGCAAATATCTTTTATAATGCTCTGTTGTAGCAAAATATGCGGCATGCGGCCCGCCAAAACCCAATGGTACACCAAAACGTTGCGAACTGCCGAACACGACGCTTGCACCCCACTCGCCAGGAGGCGAAAGAAGCACTAGGCTCATCAGGTCGGCGGCAACAGCAAGCGGAATACCAGCCTCTCCGGCTTTTTTGGCAATATCGGTATAATCGTCAATTTCTCCCTTTTGGTCGGGATATTGAATCATGCAGCCATATACATCATCGGTGAAATTAAAGTCGGCACGGTTTACAACAACAAGATTGATGCCTTTAGATTCAGCCCTTATCTTAAGCACGTCTATGGTTTGCTCAAACATCAGGCCGGAAACCAGAAAGGTATTTGCATTGGATTTTACCTGTGCCCTCGGCCTCGCATGAAAAAACATTATCATGGCCTCGGCTGCTGCCGTTGCCTCGTCAAGAAGAGATGAGTTGGCCAGGGGAAGGGCGGTTAAATCAGAAACCATAGTTTGAAAATTCAGCAATGCTTCAAGGCGGCCTTGCGAAATCTCGGCCTGATAAGGCGTATAAGATGTGTACCATCCGGGGTTTTCGAAAACGTTGCGCATTATTACCGAGGGTGTTATGCTGTTATAATATCCCAAACCGATAAAAGACTTGAAAACCTTGTTCTTTTTCGAAACCTCTTTAATGTGATCTAGATATTCTCGCTCACTCATGCCGGCTTCAATATCCAACGGTTTTCGAAAGCGAATCTTTGATGGAACTGTCTCATCGATTAGTTGATCCATCGATTTCAAACCTATGCTTTTTAGCATGCGTTCAACGTCCCGGGACGACGGGCCGTTATGGCGTTTTAAAAAAGTGTTATTGCTCATTATCAAAAAATGTTTTTTTGAAGAATTTCTATTTCCTTTAGTGTTGTTATTTAATAAACAATCGGCGGCAAAAGTACTAATCTTTAATCAATAATGCATGCCTTCATTATTAATGGATAATTAATAATAAATTTTTTTATCCTATTGGATTTTTTTTACATTTGTGAAGTTTATCAAAATTGCATAACCAGCTAAACATTTAATAACTAGTATAATGGGACTCTTCGGACAAAAAAAACCAAATCTACTCGTGCTACCTCATATTTTGATAGGGAAAACCTTGTGCACACCTTAAAGGACTTGGGGGATATTTATTCCCCGGCGACAAAGCAAGAATTCCAAACCAACGAACTAATCAGGTTCAATAATTTCGCTTTGGCCGACATCAACAAAAAAGCATTAATAGGGGCGATCGGGGATCCGGTGAAGATTATCGACAATCTCGAACAAATAAGCAATTACGAGATTTATTTTTACAAACATTCTGTCGATAAGTTCAATTTCCTGATGCAGTTCCATTTTTGCATGGAGGATTTCCTGTTTGTGAACAACTTGGTGAAATCGTCATATATTCTTGTCCCTGAAGACAAAAGGAACATATTGAAACGGATTCAAAACAAATATTTTCCTGATATCGCACTTGATTTCGATAAAGGCCTGAACATTAAAATTACCGATAAAACCGGTAACTTTTTGTTCTCGAAAGATGAGGTTAATTTTTCTATCTCCTACATTTACAACTCCTCGGCCTTAAAAGGCCTTATAAACACTAACGCCCACCGTCCCTCTCCAACTTTGGATTCCAAAATTGATGAGTTCTTTTAAAAAAACAGTCTTTGCTCTCTTTTGTGGCGATTTTTCGTCATTTTTATTTAGATTTGCATTAGGATAACTGATTTTTTAAACATCATTCAAATCTGACACTTAATTATGTTCTCATTTTTCAAATCGAAGAAATATAAACCAACAACCGTAAAATCAACTTATTACATAAGGGAATGTTTAATTCACACTAGCGAGGATCTGATAAAGATATTAAATCCCCAAAAAGGCGGCGATACCATAGAAGATAAGGTTACGGATGAAATAAAGTTCAAGAACCTGCCGCTGCTCAACTTAAGCGAAAAGATGATTGTCGATGCCATGGAAAACCCGGTTTATATCCATGACAATTCAGAGGTAATCAAGGGGCACAGGGTTTTGTTCTATAAAGAAGATGTCGAGTTTTACAGGTTTTTAATCCAGTTTCATTTTATCTATAACGATTTCTTTTTCGTAAGCAACAAGGTTTCTTCCTCCGGGATGCTTTCGAATAACGAAAAATCAAAAATCGTAAATCAGCTAAAAAGAAAATATTTAAGTGATAAACCTGAAAAAGGAAATTCGTTCTTATTGAATCTGGAAGATAAAAACGGAAGCGTCCTGAACACCATCGACGATGTGTATTTTTATGTTAATTACCTGAGCGGTAGCGAACTGACAACTAATTTAAAACAAAGACATACAAATTATAATACAGAGAACCCAAAACCTGCTTTTGACGAATCGATCGATAAATACTTTTGACCTTGGCCGGTATCTATGTTCATATACCTTATTGCAAACAAAAATGCCATTATTGCAATTTTTATTCCTTTGCGTCGAATAACTACCGCGAATTGTTTGTTGAGGCACTTTTAAAGGAAATAAAGCTACGAAAAAACTATCTGGGCAAGGAAATAATCAACACTGTTTATTTTGGGGGCGGAACACCTTCGATGTTGAACATCGATGAATTGAACAAAATAATAAAGCAGCTGGACGATGTTTTTTATTTAAGCGATGAAATAGAAACAACCCTCGAAGCAAATCCAGATGACTTGAATACAGAAAAAATCCATAATCTAAAAAAACATACTTCCATCAACCGCCTGAGCATTGGGGTCCAGAGTTTTTTCGATGACGATTTACTATATTTAAACAGGGTTCATAATTCAAAACAGGCCACCGATTCGATTGAAAACGCCATAAAAGCCGGCTTCGACAATATTACCGTTGACTTAATTTACGGTATTCCGGGTTTAACTGAAAAGAAATGGAGGGAAAACCTTAGAACGTTTTTTGATCTCAACATTAATCACCTTTCGTCCTACTCTTTGACAGTTGAACCGAAAACTGCCCTGAACACACTTATAAACAAAAGAAAATTAGAAAATATCGTTGAGGAAGAAAGCATAAGGCATTTCTATATCCTTCAGGAAGAAACCGACAAGCATGCATTCACACATTATGAAATCTCAAATTTCGCACGAGAGGGTTATTATTCGAAACATAACAGTATTTATTGGCTGGGGGGTCATTATGCAGGCTTCGGGCCGTCGGCACATAGCTTTAACGGAAGAACACGGCAATGGAACGTGTCGAACATGAAAAGGTACGTTGAATCGGAAACTGCTGAAAATATTATCAAGGAAAAAGAAACGCTTACTATCCGGCAGCAATATAACGAATATGTAATGACGTCCTTAAGAACATCCTGGGGCTGCGATACCCTGCATATCAAGAATGTTTTCGGCGATAGTTTCGTGAAGCTTTTTGAGAAAGAAGCAGCAAAGCACATTTTTAACAATAAACTGCTCAAAAATGCAAGCGTTTATAAGCTTAGCAAACAAGCCAAATTGTTCGCCGACGGAATTGCCTCTGATTTTTTTGTTTTTTAACTTGGTTTTATTAAGAAGCATTCTAAATTAGATTATTTTTGCCACCTAAATTTTAAACATCAGAAAATAATGGCACAAATAACATTAAAAGGAGACATCATTAACACCATAGGCAGCTTGCCTGAAGTGGGAAGCAAGGCTCCCGGCTTCGAATTAGTAAAGAACGACCTATCGGTCGGCAGCCTAGAAGATTACAAGGGCAAGAAAATTGTCTTAAATATATTCCCGAGCCTCGATACCGGCACATGTGCGGCATCGGTGCGGAGGTTTAACCGGGAAGCATCAAATTTGGAGAATACCGTTGTACTTTGTATTTCAAAAGACCTTCCGTTCGCACAGGCTCGTTTCTGCGGTGCCGAAGGTTTGGCGAACGTACATAATTTCTCTGATTTCCGCAATGGGGAATTCGGGAAGGCTTACGGCCTTGAGATTGTTGATGGCCCTTTGGCAGGACTTGAGTCGAGAGCCGTTGTCGTTGTTGACGAAGAAGGTCATGTAAAATATACCCAACAAGTAGGCGAAATTGTCGATGAACCGGATTATGAGGCGGCAATTGCTGCTTTATGAATTCCGATAAACAAAAAACGTTCGTTTATAAATCCGAACGTTTTTTGTTATATGCAATAAAATAATATTCTCCTTCCTTATTATAAGCCCGGCCAAGTTGCGCCAGCGACATAGGTTTTTTGTTGTTCATCCATGCTTTTAGCTTATAAATTTCCAGGCCGCATTCGTCAACGAGCAAATTATAGATATCTTCGGGCTTAGTGCCGTAATAATCGCTGGCGCCAAGTCCGAACTCAAAAATAATACAAGGTTTATTCTTTATTATAGTGTTTTTTGCTCCTTTTAAAACCCCAAGCTCAGCACCTTCGACATCTATTTTAATCAAATCAACCTTAAAACCTTCATCTATCAAATTGTCGAGTTTATCCAAATCAACATTAATTTGCTCAATATCAGGGTTTTTAATGTCGTAATGACGCTTTTTTATACCGCTGTAAGCAGGTGCGTTTTTTACATAATTAAAAGTAGTGCTTCCTTTTTCGTCGCTTAGGGCCTGCGGGAGGATTTTAGCTTTTTTAGAGTATTTATCATTTAGCTTATCAAAAAGCACTGGAATCGGTTCAAAACCATGATGCGCCCCGTCGGGGGAAAATTTAAGCATCAAATCCAGCATTTCACCTTTGTGGCAACCAACATCAATACAATTGGAATCTTTTTCCAGGATTATCTTCATGATGTTTATGGTAAGCCTGTCGTATTTTAAATTTTTTGTTAAATCTATTCTACAAACAGTTAAAATTTTCCTTATGAAGGATTTTATCATGATACGCTTTTTTTACTGAATCTCGAAACAAGATATCCAACAATGGGGCTAAGCAGAAAACTTATGAAGAAAGACCATTCTGTTCCTATCTTGCTTTTTTTGCCGATATTTTCCGATACGGCGAGAGACAGCACATACCAGACAATAAAAACAACAATTATCATGTATTCGTTCATATCAGTAAAAATATATAAATAAATAAATTACGGGGACAACTATTCCAATTATGCTCATCCATGCCCCACGCCCGCTGATTCCTTGTTTTCCGCGCGGTATCAATATTCCTGACAGCGCAAGAATTATCAGGGCTCCGGCAAAAATATCGGAAAAATAAGTCCAGTATTTTATCGGGTTGTAATGTAAATAATTTACTTCCCTAAAAAGCGGGCGGCGGCTGTTTACCTCCATTAAACCCTCGCCTGTTTCCATATTTACCAATACCGTTCCGTCCTTCACAAAAATCTTGAGATAACTGCTATTCGGGAAATAATGATTTTTATAATCCAAATCGTCGTTTATACCCTCAAGGATTTCCTTCACCCGGACCCTGTCGGGTTTCTCCGCCAAAGGATTAATTTGAAACTCCTCGTTAGTAATAATATAGTTCGGGTTCCAATCGCCCAAATGGTTTATGGCAATGCCCGAAACGGCATAAATAAGCGTCATGCCAAGGAAAAGGTACCCAAAATCGCGATGGACGACCTTGTTCCATTTTCTCCATTTAAATGTCATAAATCTTGTTTAGTCTATTTTAAATATAGAGTATTCGTTGGCCGATATTGAGTAAAACGACAAATAACCTTTATCGGAATCTGCTATTTTCGAGCGCATTCTTTCTATTTGTTCCAGTTCGGAACTTGCTTTTTCGTTTCCACCGTGATCTTTTGGGTCGGCACTTTCTTTCTTGCCGTTTCCTTCGCCCGTAATACCTTGGTTTACTTCGGCTTCCCATTCTTTGAGATAGTCTTCATCAACACGCATTTCCTCGACAATACCTGTTATTTTTACGGTTTCGCCAACAAGCTCTGTATTAAATGCGGCAAGTTCCTCGTTTGGTGTTACTTTTATTCTTGCGTCGGAGTTGGCATCAACAATAAACATTTTCTGTCCTCCATGCGAGCAAACATGATCCACCAGGCCCGAAATGTTAACTTTACGTCCAACCAGGCCCTCAACCAGCGAATCGAAGTCAGCCATAGTTACATCAACGGTCTCCTCTGATACAACTTGCTGTGTTTTAGTATTTTCCTCAACTTCTTTTTTTGCGTTTTCACAAGAAACAGCGATAAAAGCAAGTGCGATTACAATAAATAATATTTTTTTCATAGCGTTAAATTTTTTTGAACTGCGAATATAAAAATTTATTTATCTTTTAGATGATTTTTGTTAGATGATTAACATTAGATTTCTGGAATTTGTGTAATTAATGCTTAATCCACATCAATACCATCATATTTAACTTCTTTACCTGCTCTGTATGATATACTTATGAACAATACGCCATTATAATCGAATTTTTTCCAATCGCCGTTTTTGCGTCCCATGGAATATCTGCCTTGTTCTTTTATTTTCCCGTTGTCCCAATACCATGTATGCTCCCCGTTTGGCAGGTCGTCAACAAATTTACCCTCGAACATAAGGCTCCCGTCAGCGTAAAACGATTTCCATTTACCGTTGCGCATCCCCTCGGCATATTCGCCTTCTTCCCTGGTATCGCCATAAACATAAAACCAAAAACCCTCTTCCTTGCCTTCAATATAATCGCCCTGTATAATTATGCTTCCGTCCATGTTATATTCCGTCATAACACCATCGGAAAGCCCGTTTAAAAAATTCTCTTCCCTCAGAAGTTTGCCGCTAGGGTAATACCAAACCCATGAGCTGTCGGCTTTTCCATCGATAAATTTCCCAAGCTGTTCCAGTTGTCCGTTGGGATAATAGAATTTCCAGTTTCCTACTTTGTTGTAGGACTTATAATTACCGCTGGCCTTTAGTTTGCCATCAGGATAATATTCTTTCCAAAAACCCTCGCGCAAACCGGCATCGGTAAAAACACCCTCACCTATAATTTTTCCGTGAAGGAAAATATAAGATTTCTCTACTTTCCCCTTTTCGTCATATTCGCGCCTCACGCCTTCCGGAATTCCGTTTTTGTCGTATGTGGCAATAATCTTAACCTTTCCCGAAGGATAATAATCAGTTCTTACATCAAGTTTTGCAAGTTCTTCGGCTTTCTCTATTTTCTCGCCATTTACAAATTTGGTGGCCGAAATCAAATCACCGTTTCTGTCGTATTCCTTGAAATATCCGTTTTTAAGGCCATGCTTGAAATTGCCTTCCTTCCATATTGTTTCGTCCTCATAAAACCATTTCCATTTCCCGTTCGGCAAAGTATCAGCATCGTATCTGTTAATACGCTCTCGTCCAACAATATAACCTTTTTTATAAGTTATTAACTGAATGATGTTTCCATTGGTGTCGTATTCCCTGGCCAATCCTTCCTCCAATCCGTCGATAAAGCGTATTTTAAGCTTTATCTTCCCATCGGGAAACAAGACCATAGAAAAATTTTGCTTCACGTCATCGACAAAATAATCCTTTAAAATTTCATTTTCCTGATAAGTAGTCCTAAAACCATTTTTTTCCCGTTCTTATAACTTATTTCCAGGTTTAATCGTCCATCATAGCTATAAAACTTCCAAATGCTGTCGAGCATATAATCTTTTCTGTTTCCCTCTGATTTCAACACGGCGTTTTCATAATAATTTTTCCAGTATCCGTCAGGTTTGCCGTTGCGCATGCTTCCTTCGCTGGAAATATTTCCGTTTTCATAGTAGAACACATTATATGCATTTGACTTTGTTTTGCTTTCCTTCTGGGAAAAAACCAAAATGCTTTGAATGGCAAAAGCAACTAAAAACAATATTTTAAGAAATTCCCGTTTTTCCACTTAATAGATTTTATTTACCAACAATTCTACCTTTAACAATACGTTTTTTCTTTTGAAAATTGTAAATATTGTCTTTTTTAACTTTTAGCACGGCTTTGTCGCTGCCGGGTTCCATATAATAAATCAACGTATCGTATTTAACCTTGCCGTAATCGTCCTGCCACGAAAGAGCGGTGATCTGATACAGATCCTCATCGTTCAATATAAATTTCAAATCGCGGTTGAAGCCATTTTCGAAAGCTACGTCGATACGACGCCCACTATAGTCAACGGCAACGCCCGGAGTGTTTTTGGGAATTATTATCTCTTCAACATATTGTCCGTTCTCAAATTTTATCTCCCCCCTTGCAATTTTGGTCTCATCATAAGTCAAATTGCGTTTTAATATAAGTTTTCGACTATTGTAAAATTGAACGTCTTTAACGTTCAACCTGCTATCATTCAAGTTATCTCGCATGTCCTGTGTAAAATAAATAGTTGAATTGCATGATCCAAAAACAAGCACGACAATAAGGAAAACCGGAAACAATAATTTTTTTTCATAGTATTAAATTATATCAAATTCGATTTTTTTGAAATATCCAACATCCTCTGTATAGGTTTCACGGCCTTTTCAATTATTTCAGCGTCTAAAGATATGGAAGGTTTTTCGTTCAGCAAAGCCGAATATAATTTTTCCATCGTATTTAGTTTCATATACGGACAATCGTTGCAAGAACAGGTTTCATCCGAAGGCACTATTAAAAACTCCTTGCCGGGAGAGTTTTTTTGCATTTGATGCAATATCCCGCTTTCCGTGGCCACAATGAATTTCTGCGAACTATCGCTCTGCGTGAATTTTAGCATGGCCGTCGTGGATCCCACAAAATCGGCAAGCTCAAGCACAGGGGCGTTGCACTCGGGATGCGCAACAAGTTTGGCATAGGGGTTTTCTTCCTTCATTTTGAAAATTGCCTCCGTCGAGAGCATATCGTGCACTTCGCAACTTCCGTCCCAGAGAACCATATCGCGACCTGTGATATTGTTGATATAAGAACCTAAATTTTTATCAGGGGCAAAAATTATTTTTTGCCCCTCAGGCAACGATTCCACTATTTGAACAGCATTGCCCGAAGTACAAACAATATCTGTCTCGGTTTTAATCGCAGCAGAGGTGTTTATATATGAAATAACTAAATGATCGGGGTATCGTTTCTTGAATTCCTTGAATTTATCCAGGGGACAAGAATCTGCTAACGAACAGCCGGCCTCCAGGTCAGGCAATAAGACAGGAATGTCGGGATTTAGCATTTTTGCCGTTTCTGCCATGAAATGAACGCCGGCAAAAACAATATAATCCACTTTTGCCTCAGCGGCCTTTCGTGCCAGGCCAAGACTGTCGCCTATATAATCAGCAATATCCTGAATTTCCGGAACCTGATAATAATGAGACAGTATAATGGCGTTTTTCTCTTTTTTTAATTTTAGAATTTTATTTTTGTAATCCATTTATAACATTTCAAATTTTGATATTTCAAACTTCAAAAATAGTATTAACAAAGATGTATAACAATAAATAATTATTTAAATTAAAAATATATTGTTATTATTATCCTGTTAACAGCTGCTATAAGTTTATAGCCATAAATTTTGATTATTCATAAAGTGTATTTTATAAAGAAAATATTAACAATTAGCTACCAAATAATTTATTGAAAATCAATTAATTACAACTTGATAAACAATATTTATTATTAATGCTATGTTGATAAGAAAATAGGTTTTATGCATTATTGATTGTTGATTTCTGCACAATAAGTATTTATAAAAAATCGATATTGTATCAATTAGGGACAGAACCGATTTTTCATTGTTGATAAACCGGTATTTGTACACTTTTTGCTAACATTAAAAACTTGATATTAACATTATATGTTTGATAAAAAATAAACATCTGTATTTTAAACGATTATAAATAATTCGGATATTTAATTAAAATTTAAAACTATTAGTTTTCAATATGTTTGATGCTGTCGGATATATTTGTTTAATTTTGTTTCCTTAAATTATCAACAATGGGAGAAAGCGGCAGAGTTTTGGCTATGGCCTCTGATCATGGAGGTTTCGAGATGAGGGAATACATAAAGAAGCTGTTGATTGAAGATGGATATGACATAAAAGATTTCGGTTGTTACTCAGTTGACAGCGTTGATTACCCCGATATGATACATCCGGCAGCCAAAACCATAAACGATGGCGATATAAAAAGGGGCATTATTATGTGCGGAAGCGGAAACGGCGCACAAATTACAGCCAATAAATATGCAAATGTAAGGGCAGGCTTATGCTGGACCGTAGAGCAAGCCAGATTGATACGTAAGCATAACGATGCCAATATTATATCTATACCCGGTAGGTTCGTAAGCCTTGAAGAGGGATGGGAAATGACAAAAGCATTTTTAAATACCGAATTCGAGAGAGGTCGGCACATTAGAAGGGTAGAGAAAATAAATAAAATAATCAAATAAGATAAGAGGTTGAAAGCAAGTGCTGAGAAAATAGAGTTGTTAAAGGCGGCCGAAAAAATAAGTTTCGACAAAGCTCACCGCGCCAAGATCAAATTTAATATTTCGCGTTATGACAAAGCCGTTGCAAAAGGGAAGTCTATATACAAGGACCTCGATCTTGCAAGGAGCAGGGCAGGATATATAAAATATAAGATTATCAACGACCTTGACAAATATTTAATAGAGTTCGAGGATAATTTTATCAAAAACGGAGGTAAGCTTATTTGGGCCAGGGATGCTGCCGAGGCTATAATCGAGATAAAGAAAATAGTAAAGAAACATGCTTTGGGCAAAATGGTAAAATCGAAAAGCATGATTACGGAAGAGATAGAACTAAACGAAGCCCTGGAAAAAATTGGTGTTGATTCGCAGGAAACTGATCTGGGCGAGTTTATTGTTCAAAAGGCCGGACAAAAACCATATCATATAGTTACGCCCGCGATGCACATGTCGAAAGAGGACATAGCCGAATTATATACTGAGAAATTTGACCTGAAACCAAATATGAGCCCAGAGGAGCTAACTCTATATACACGCGATTACTTACGAAAAAAATTCATCGACGCTGACCTTGGCGTAAGCGGAGTCAATTTTTTGATTGCGGATACAGGATCTATCGCCGTTACGGAAAACGAAGGTAACGCCCTGCTTTCCATGTCGTTCCCTAAAATTCACATTGCTATTTCGGGCATCGAGAAAATTATTCCTAGCCTTGAAGATATAGATTTGTATTGGCCATTGCTGTCCACTCATGGAACCGGCCAATATATGACGGCTTATAACTCGATAATAAGCGGGCCTGCCTCCGATGGGGAAAAAGACGGGCCCGAGGAAATGTACATCATACTTCTCGATAACGGAAGGTCTAATTTGCTTGCGCAGGAAAAGCAACGCCAGGCGTTGTCTTGTATAAAGTGCGGTGCATGTTTAAACTCTTGCCCGGTATATAAAAATATAGGTGGCCATACTTATAATACAACTTATAGCGGGCCTATCGGAGCAGTAATTACACCATATTTAAAAGATTTTGAATCATATAATCATTTAAGTTATGCATCTTCGCTTTGCGGAAACTGTACGAGCGTTTGCCCGGTAAAAATTCCTCTTCACGATTTATTGTTGATAAACAGAAATGAGGCAGTAAACCGGAACATTCCTGCTTTTATTGAAAAACAAGCCAATAAATGGGCAAGTGTTGTATTGGGTTCCAGAAAATTACTGGATATGACAAGCGGTTATACAAAAAATTTCCTGGGGAAAAAACTCGCCGGAAAAGCCTGGGGCCCCAGGCGCAAATTCCCTGAACTGGCACCTAAGTCCTTTAGCCAGATGTGGAAAGAACGCGAACAAAAGCAACCATAGGTACTCAGCTTGAATAAAACAACAATAATCTTAATTTTGGCGATGTGTTATAATTAGCGAAGCACACTTTGCTCTTATTGATAAATGGTAAAAAAACGAAAATATTATGTAGTCTGGCAGGGCAAAAAGCCGGGTATTTATTCAAGTTGGGAAGATTGTAAAAAACAGGTACATGGTTTCGACGGGGCCCAGTATAAATCCTTTGCCTCTTTGCAGGATGCCCAACATGCCTACTCGAAGTCTTTCTGGGAGATAGCCCAATTAAAAGGCAAGAAAAACCTGTTGGAGCTAACCACCAGGGAAAAACCTGTTTTACCGAGTATTTCCGTTGATGCAGCCTGTGCCGGAAATCCTGGAACGCTTGAATTTCAGGGAGTTTATACAGAAACCCGTACACCGCTTTTCAAAAGGGGCCCCTATAAAATGGGAACAGTTAACATAGGTGAGTTTTTGGCCATAGTCCTTGGTTTGGCATGGCTTAAAAAACATAATCTCGATTACCCCATTTATACTGACTCGAGAACAGCAATTGCATGGATAAAAAAGAAGAACGTAAATACGAAGCTAGAATGGACTGATGAAAACAAAGACCTTTTACAGGCCGTCCGCGGCGCATTGAAATGGCTGAGGGAAAACACTTACAACAATAAGATACTTAAATGGCCGACCAGCGAATGGGGTGAGATACCGGCCGATTACGGCAGAAAATAAAAGCCCGTCGCTTGGGGTTGCGACAGGCTTCTCATAAATAAAAAGGAAAATTTAATTAAAGCACAAAATCAATATCGGGTTTTATAATAGATCTATAAGGAACTTTATTAGCAGACGAGCATAAACAGTAATTAGTTGTCCGGTGTTCAACAAACAGGTTTTACATATCCGCGATACATAAAAACAACAAAAAACCTGTTGTTTCAAAAACAACAGGTTTACGATTAGCATACTTATCAAAGTATTGATTAACCAGCAGGCTGATCAGCGATTTTATCTTTTGCCCGGTTCAATGTTTTATAAACTTTTGATTGATATTTTTGTTGTTCAAGGGTATTTTTAAAATATAAACACCTCTGTCGAGACCGGATACTTCAATTCTTGAAATTCCCTTTTCTCCTTTTCCGTTTAATACGGGCCTGCCGTCGATATCGAAAACGAAATATTCAAAATCATGCTTTTTGAGAGTATTAAGTTTAATGTTCAAAAAATTCAAAACCGGGTTCGGAAATATTGTTAATGCAGTTTCGTTGCTTATAGCGTCTTCATCGGTTCCCAACCATTGGTAGCCAAAATAATCCGAGTTTTTAAGGTATTCGTTTCTAACCACATCAACTTTGTTCAGCATGCTCTCAACTGCTGTTTCGCCATCCATGGCAAACGACGAAACATAGGCAATATCAATTTTCACATAATCTGCCGATATTAAATAAAAAGGGCCTATCGAAGCCAGGCCCCTTCTGTCGCCAGGGGTGTTTTGTGCGCTGATTTCAGTCCAGTCAACAGGGCCATAAGGCTCTTCGCCCTTAGTTCCCCAATAGCAAGGGTCGCTCAAGCCGGGAAACATAAAATTAGCCGCTGGCCCGTATGCACCGCTGCTAAAATGCCCGTTGCCGCCATACTCCATTGCTGTTCCGTCCTTCCAGACGGCTTTCAGATAATTATAATAATCAATATCGGTAACCGGATCCCCGTTTACTCCGCCGGTAGAATTCCCATACCACAAAAATTTCGACATTCCCAATCTTTCGTTATCAACAATGCCGTCGCCAAAACCAATTCCGTTTATTCCTTCGTCGCAATTATCGGCATCGTCATCTATATTGTTGGCGTTCATGCGGGGACCGCCTAAAATGGCAACTCCTTGTGCTGGAATATCATTTTCATAAGCTTCGGGTTCATTATTGGTCGTTCCATCGATGCTATCGCCGTTATAGGCATAAAAAGTAGCTCGTTTTACGTCGCAACCAACAAAATCGTCCCAGGCATAACCGATGTCGAAGTCGGTATGCAGACCGATAAAAACATCATGATAATCGTGATTTGAGCGGTTAAAAACCCTATACGAATAAAAAACAGTGTTTTTAAATGCTGGTTCCTGCGAATTAAACGCATAAGCCATTGCGTGGATTTCTATTCCCAGCGAATCGCCACCGCTTTCACCATGAGCGCGTAAATCATTGATGATAAAATATATACATTCATCTCCCCTGATTAATGGATAATCGCCTTCGGAGGCTTGGTAAATTCCATTGTTGTCAACATCGACAAAAGGAGCCAGATATTTTTGTTGATTTATGCTCTCATCGCCTTGAGCGGGCCAATTTAAGATATCGTCGGGAACAATATAGTCGGCATCATTAAAATGATTTTTATGATAAACTATTTCCTGGCTTGAAATTTCCCAAACCTTTTGCCATTTCACAACTGTTACCGTGTCGATACTCATTTCATCTTGACTTGAACTTATGGGGCCCGGCCAATAATCAATACCGTTTTGCCTGAACCTTTCTGCCGAGACGTGCAGGTTTTCATCTTCGTCGAGAGCGCCAAACCAAAGAGTGGAATTAAAAATCGTCATCTTTCCGCTTCCTGCCGGAAACTCGTAAATATTGGTTTTTGCGTTTTCTTCGCCGGCCACCTGACCTTTGTAAAACTGGCTTCCGCTAGCCTGGACCCTCGCTTTTATATTGTTAATGTCCAGAAACTCGAAATAATTATTGTTCAATATGTTAAGATGAACTTTTGCAATCGATTCATAACTGGTATTATTGTTTTCATCGATAATGGTATATGTAAACGACAAGCTGTCTTCAATATTATAATAAAGTTCGTAATCAATATTATAACTAATGCTGCTGTCGGTAAACGATAAAGATCCGGGGGCGACAAAAACCTTAAATTTCAAATTCTGAGGGTGATAATCGTTAGCGGTAACATTTAGGGTTATGGTTTGCCCTAATTCAGCATTTGCATAATCGTCAGTGGCCACAGGAAACTCCTGAGCATAGGCCGTTCTTGCTAATAAGCAGAAAATAAGCGATATGTAAAAAATATATTTCAAAAAACCTTATTTATTATCTAATTATGTTAACCAGCCCCCTTTGTTTTTTCCCGATCTTGAAATTGTGCCCGTCATAATAATCATATTCAACATACCAAACATAAGACTGGCCGTAGCATGGCTGTCCGCCATAAAAACCATCCCATGCCTGATAAGGATCACGACTGTCGTAAACAATCAATCCTCTTCGGTCGTGTATCCATATATGGAAATCGACGACTTTTTGCGGATCCGCAATTCTAAAATCATCGTTCAGCCCATCGCCGTTTGGTGTAAATGCATTTGGCAGAGCAATAATTGGTTCAATTTCGCTTACAAAAACCGAGTCGATGGAAAAACAATGATTTTTACTTACCTCGACAGAATACCAGGCTTGGTCGTAAACAGTTATAAACCTGTTTTGCTCGCCGTTGTTCCATAAATATGAATCGAAACCCTCGCCGGCATCGAGTACCAAATAGCAATTATTGCAGATGCCGGTATCGGCAGGTAAATTTAATACAGGATAAGGAAATATTTGAACCTGCTTAACAACGCTTTCGTTAACACCACAATGCCAGGCATTTAAAGAAACATTATAGTTTCCTGTATCATTAAAGACATAATAAAAAGCAGGAGGGTCGATAGAAAGGGAGGGGGCGTCCTTTGGTGCGTCGATAGCCTAGAATAGCGAATCGAAAATTTCATATTGGTAAAACGAGAATTTCGTTGAATCGGCCAGGCAGGTGTTTTTATAATAGAAATCGGCTTTATAAAACCATGTTTGCACAAAGTTAGGAAGCCCCATCAAAGAAATTCCTTTATTAAATTCAACGGCTTCTTCCTCAAATGCGCATTCTTCCCCGCGAAGCCATGGTTTGTTAATTCTGCTCAAGGTAGGACGGTTTTCGTTGGCAATATAAATTTTCCCGTCAGGAGCTATTTGTAAAGCATAATTATTGCCATTTGCAATTACGATTGCCGAATTGTTCAATGCTTCATACGAATTGTCGTTTATTTGATACTGAACAACTTCATACTTTTTACCGCCCGTTGAAATATATAATAAATTGCCGTCGGCCGAAAACTCGATACCGTAGCAATAAGTGTTTTTGGCGCGCTGAAGAATTTGAGTCGGATTTGAAATTTTGCCTGTTTTAGTGTTGAAATCGAAAATTTCAGCCAAAACGGTGTCGTTATTAATTGGCATTATAATTTTGTTGCCTGCCGGCGAAACTTTTAAATATCCGATATCGGCCTTTGGCGAAGAGCCTGTTTTACTCTTTATCGTGTCGGTGTTAAAACCGTTTTCATCGAGTTGGTAAACATAGAAGTTATTACTATATCCATGAGTTATTATCCAGTAATCCAGACTGTTGCAATGTTTTATGGCTGCTATCTTCTCCAATAGGTTTTTTGTTACTTCAACATTTTTCTCAACAATTTTACCCAGGCCGTTTTCTTTGTTCATGTTAATAATCGAATAATTGAAGCCCCTTAAGCTGTCGTAATCGTTTATGGTGAACAAATAATAGAGCGAATCGCATAAAGGCTTTGGCACTATGACGCTGTTTTGATTTACCAGCTGGCTGCCTTTAAGGGTGTCGCCCTTAGCCATTAACTGATGGTTTTTGTTCCAGACCTTGTTCCCGTTGGTATAAAACAAAAGTTGCCCGTTATCGTCGCAGATGCTCGCGCATCCTGCTTTGGCAAAAATAGAACCATCCTCGATAACAACCGGATTCCCGGAACTGAAATCGATGCCGACGTGATCGCCGAAATACCATACGTTTGCCCTTTGTTGCCCGTTTAAATGAACGGCAAGAAACAGTACAAACACTATGACGACTATTTTTTTCATCGGCGATAAATGTAGAGTAGTTGATATTAAAACCTGAAGTTAACACCAAAATTCAAACCAAAAGTCTTGAATTTTTGATTTACGGGATATGAATCACGGAAAATAGAGTTCATGTTCCCTTTATAATAAGGTGAAACAAAAACCGAGGTTTTATTGTTCAAATGATAAAAAACCGAGGCGTTGGCAATAACATTAAACATTGCCTTGTTGATTTGCCCTACATTGTCTATTTCTTCATAATCCGAAAATGAGGGCGCCTTGAAATCGGAGTAAACAAAAAAGCCTACCGACCCTCCGGCGTTGATCTCAACGGAAAAGAGGTTTTTATCGAACCTATAACCCAACGTCAGCGGAATCTCAAAATATTCAAGCCGGTTGAATCCCGAATTGTCGATGACAACAGTTTTATAGACATCTGTCCAGCTACTGTCGATGCCTGAAATTATAGGTCTCCCGAAATCAGGCGGGTCGTA
Organism: Bacteroidota bacterium; assembly: GCA_024279935.1. GTDB lineage: Bacteria > Bacteroidota > Bacteroidia > Bacteroidales > F082 > BM524. Next base: position 1,462 of record JAJRQZ010000144.1, on the reverse strand, counting down.
AACCCAAACCCAGGTAGTGTCATATTTATAATAACTGTCTTCGGGCGAATATTCCTGATAACTTTTTTTATAATGCCTTTTCTGGTTGTAAACGGAATATCCCAAGCCCGTTGCGACCACGAAGCTTTTATAGTGAAAGCGCAAATCGCCGCCAAGGGAAAATGCCGTGCTGTTGGTCTCGTTATCATTTCTCAAATCAATATATTCAGGCTTGTTTCCGCTAAGCGAAGAAATGCAATAAGCCGGGCCACCGTAGAAATTTAGCGAAAACCAAGTGCTTTTTGCGCCCGGAGGCAAAATATCCGTCCTGCGGTTCGCCCCCATCAACAGGCTGTCGGGCAAAACAGAAAGCCTGTAATTTATGTCGTTGCTGCTAAGTACGTTTATTAAGTAGCTTTCCTCAAAAACCACATCTTTTTGAACTATGCTTTCTTCAATGGGAGCCTGCCCTGCTGAGTGTGTTTTATGTGCTATTTCAGCAACCCATAACCCACCAGGGCTTTTGGTGCTTAATTTATCGGTTTCGTTGCCAAGACGGATCACGTTGTTGTTTGCGGTTGCCTGCGATGCAATTTCTTTTGAATAAACTGAAGTATTCGGTCCGGCCGCGGAAGCAATCAAGATTTCTGATTTGCCAGCGTAATTATCGGCAAGTCCGGTATTTTCAATCGTATCGTAACTTGCATTAAAAGCGATGAACATAGATGTCAACAAAAACAGACCGACCCCAAAGGCAAACACCCATTTATATCGCAGCCAGAAAATCAGCCATTTCATTTTCCCCCAGGCATCTGCTTCCGGCTCTTCCGTATAGCCCTCCAGATTATCCCTGTAAAATTTATCGATATAATTTAAATTATCTTTCATTTCTCAAATTTCAACTTTCGTGTTTTGTGGTAATTTATTAAGTCGCATAAGCTTTTTCCTAAGGCTTTTCCTTGCTTTTAGCAATTGTGTCTTTGAAGTGTTTTCGGAAATACCCATGCGCAGGGCAATTTCCTTATGTGAATAACCCTCTATGGCAAACAGGTTGAAAACCATGCGGTAGCCATCAGGCAATTGATGTATTGTTTTTAAGATATCCTTGACTTCAAGGTTGTCGGGTATGTCGGAGGCGAGATAAGGGTGCCCGGTCAGTTCGTCGATATCGTAATAATAATAATGCTTGTTGTTTTTTCTGAAATTATCGACAGCCACGTTAACGACGATACGTTTCATCCAGCCCACAAAAGAACCCTTTCCCGAATACGAACCTATATGTTTAAAAATCCTCAGCATCCCGATTTGCAATATGTCCTCGGCCTCGGCCTTGCTTTTTCCATAGGTACTGTAAATTAATTACCACTTGTTTTTATGGTTTAATTGTATAATTCCAATCGTCTCCATGGAATTCATGTTTACTAAGGTTTATTTTATCAAAATCCTCTTTGGATATTTTAATACCAGTTTCATATATTTCTTT
>JAJRQZ010000143.1 GCA_024279935.1 Bacteroidota bacterium | reverse complement strand
TACTACTCCTGTTGATTTAATGTCTTCGAGTATTGTAACCTTTTCTTTAATACTCCAACTTCTTTTTACATTGCTCATAACTACAAAATTAGTGTTTTTAACTTCACTAATCAAGTCCAGTTATTTAGGGGGCTGAAACAAGTTCGGTGTCACAAAGATGCACAAAGGAGGCACGGAGATGCACGGGGAAGACACAGAGTCTCGCGGAGAAACTTATAATAAAACCCACATACATCAATACTGATTTTAAATCCGTAGGCAATCCAATGCGGCTGGAGCCGGGAAAGTGCTGACAATAATAATTTCCGTTTAAGCACACATTTTATCATTGATTAAAGCGAGAATTGAAAACTAATTCATATTTTTACGCAAAATATTTGATTTGACGACTTTATTTATTGAATTCAGGATATTGGATATAGTGGACATAGTGTTGGTGGCAACGCTTTTATTTGCTATATATCAAATTGTAAAGGGCACCGCGGCAATAAACATCGTCTTGGGCCTGATTTCCCTTTTTCTCATGTGGCGGCTATTCTCCTTTTTGGAAATGGAGTTGTTGTCGGAAATATTAGGTGCCTTTATAAGCGTTGGGCTTGTTGCGCTTATAATTATTTTCCAGCCGGAGATACGACAGTTTTTGTTCGCTTTGGGAACTCCTACTTTCTTCAACAAATACGGTATGCGGTTTAATTTCTTAAAGCCGCTTCTTGCTACCTCGGTCGAGTTGAGCATCGATCCGCTAATTACTGCATGCAGGAAGATGGCGGCCATAAAACAAGGAGCCTTGATAGTCATTACCAAACAAAACGAGTTAAAGCAATATGTAAATACAGGCGATTTGCTTGATGCAATGCTTACGACATCCATACTGGAAAACATCTTTTTCAAGAACAGCCCATTGCACGACGGGGCCGTAATAATTACCAACAACCGTATTGTTTCGGCAAAGTGCATACTTCCCGTGTCTAAGAAAAGGCTTGCCGATGCTGCCGGTTTAAGGCATAGGGCTGCTTTGGGCATCACGGAGATTTCCGACTGCATGGCCATAGTCGTTTCGGAGGAGACAGGTCATATCTCCTATTCCATTCAGGGCCATATCTTTTATAACGTTAACCTTACCCAGCTCCACGAAGTTATTGTTAATGAGTTTAATATGAAGGATGCCGACAAAGAGGACAAAAACTAGTTCTTAATAAGCTTCCCTGTCGTTTTTTTCCTGGACAGCATATTTTCAATCGAGTAAAAATAAATTCCTTTCGGGAATGATGACAATTGAATTGAAGGATTCAGGCTTTGCAGTAGTTTATCCAATATCATCCGACCATGAACATCAAAGATAGTGATCCTTCTAGCCAGGTCGTTATCGAATTTGAAATTTACCCGTGAGCTGCACGGGTTGGGATAGACCAGGAAAGCATCCTGGGCATTATTTTCGATGCCGACCGGCAGCTCACTCATATATTCCACACTTCCTACGGTTTGGCTTGCCGAATCATATTTCATGCTCACCAGATAATACCCTATATTAACATCATCTGTCATCCATTTATATTTTAATGAAGCAGTCTGGCTGTTTTCAACGGGTATCCATATTCCGAAAATCTTTGCCCAGACGCTATCGTAAACAGTTCTGTTTTCTTTTACCCGCAAGGCATCGTAGGTCCCTATCGCCAGGCTTAAACTTCCCCAGGCATCAACAAAACTTGTTTTATAGGTTGTCTGCCTATATAAAATTGAATCTGCCGGAGGCGTATCGCTTGCGAACTTGGATTCCACGACAAAAGACTCGCTTCTGCTATTTCCGTATTCGACCGGAAAGTCCATAAATATTTCCTTAGGGCTTATTGCCGCCGACACAGAGTCGAAATCCTGAAATGGGCCTGCCACTCCCAAGGCCGAAAATTCATCGTCGTTTCTAAGAAAATAAGCAAATGCGTCGTTATCCACTAGATTGACAGCAAAATTGGAAGCCGGGAAATTATCAGGGTAGGGTGTCCAGTCCGGCAGCATAAACACAAGGGTATCAACATAATCTGAACTTAGGCCCACAAAGTTCCATGTTTTGCCGGCACCCGGGCTGCCTGGTACTATGCTCGGTTCCACAATGGTATCAACCGAATTATAGAATGTCGTCCCGGCGGGCGCCAGGTCATTGTTGGTAACTGTTATCTGAGCATCGACCGATGCTATAAACATCGTCAAAAGACTAATCAATAAGTATCTCATAATATAAAGTTTAGTTAAATTCAAATATAATAATCCACAACAGCTGATTTTTCCAGTTTTCCCTTCAGGAAATCCAGGACCTTGATGTGCTCAGGATGCTCCCTATAAACGTTCAGGCCGTTCTCGTCATCAAAGTCGGCAATCAAAACAATGTCGTGAGCTGCCGGGCGAACGGAGAAATTAAGCCCGACCTCAATTTTTTTTAATGGGGAAACACTTGATTCCAAACCCATTAGCATTTCTGTTAATTGCGCGGAATACGCCTTTGCCTTCTTTTTGTCGGAGAACGCAATCATAACTATATGTCGTAACATCGTAAATTATTTTAGAAATATTTTAATAATTCCATTATTCCCAGATACAAAAACAAAAGTAAGTTAATTATTAATAAAACATTAATGACTATGCCGTTCTTTTTAGATTTCATCAGGCTTTTTTTGTTGTTTAGCCATAGGAGGGTAAAGGCCAGGAACGGCATGAACAAAGATCCTGCCACCGCATAAACAATGATCAGCCATACAGGCTTGCCCATCAACAGCAACACATACGGCACTATTGCCATAAATAAAAGGAAAAACCTGTAAGCCTGTGCATTACTTAATTGTTTATTGTTTTCCCCTGAACTATCACCTTTCAATTGTCGGGTGAAATCGGCAAAAATATAAGGCACTCCCTGCCACACACCAATCATAGAGCTGAACACCGCTGCCCAAAAGCCGAAAAGGAATATCCACCTTCCGGCACTGCCTGTGAGCTCCCCGAGCTTATCTGCCAAAGCAACGACAATCCCACTTCCGCCAACGATTTCGGGTTTTAAGTCGGCGGCGATAATAATGACCGCGATGCCGAACAAGCCTGTCAATAAATAAGCCAGTGCCAGATCGATCTTCATTTCGGGCAGATATTCCGCGCCCTCCCACGCTTTTTCCTTTATCCAATAGCCATAACTCAGAATTGTTACGCTTCCCCCTACCCCGCCTATAATAGCAAGGGCATATTTAACGCTTCCATTCGGCAATATCGGGTTCAGGATACCATGGGCAATCAAATAGAAATCCGGTTTCAGCAAAACAACGCTTGCGATAACGACCACGGACATCATGGCGATTATAATCTTCATTATGTTCTCGAAATAGCGGTAATTCCCAGGCAACACCAACAAAAGGGCAACAACAGAATGTATCCCGCCCCAAATTTTCACCGAGAACATCCCCGTAAGGGCATGAGCGGCCAATCCGCTCGCGGCCATCAATGCCGCAAAAACGATGAAGCTCCAAAGCAGTAGATATATGAGGAAATAATATGCGACAAACTTTGGCAGATATGTAATCCAACCCTTGGCAAGGCTCATATTATTGACAAGCTGCCATCTGCCGACACCTTCGTTCAATACGTACTTCAAGACAGCCCCCAAGACAACTGCCCATATTATCAGATAGCCATATTTTGCGCCACCAACGGTTGCGGCTATCATGTCGCCGGCCCCTATTCCGGTTGCGGCCACAACTATTCCCGGACCTATTGATTGAAGGGCTTTTTTCATGGCCGAAAGATAGTAAAATTGTGTCGGTAGCAAAGGAACAAAGCAATCAGCTTGTTTTGGGAAGGACTAATATTGATAGGGCTTTATAAGGACGACCAAATTGCGATAAAATCTAAGATGGGCATCGACAATTTCCTTAATTGAACTTCCCGGGCAAAAAAACCCTTGTACATCGTTGATGCACAAGGGCTTATTAATTTTACCAACCCTCATTTAAGAAGTTCCAGCATTTTTGCGCCAATTTGTGCCGGGGAATCCACGACGTGGATACCGCAATCGGTGAGTATTTCTTTTTTAGCCTCGGCCGTATCCGACTTGCCGCCAATAATGGCACCGGCATGGCCCATAGTCCTGCCTTTGGGTGCTGTTGCGCCGGCTATAAAGCCAACTACGGGTTTTGTCCCGTTTTCCTTAATCCAATGGGCTGCATCGGCTTCCATATTCCCGCCTATTTCGCCAATCATAACAATACCTTCTGTTTCGGGGTCGTTCATAAAAAGCTCGACGGCATCGCGGGTAGTTGTCCCTATAATCGGATCCCCGCCGATCCCGAGTGCCGTAGTCTGTCCCAGGCCTGCTTTTGTAAGCTGGTCAACGGCCTCATAAGTAAGAGTTCCTGAGCGCGACACTATACCTACACGGCCTTTTTCGTGGATAAAGCCCGGCATAATACCAACCTTAGCCTCACCGGGAGTGATAACGCCTGGGCAGTTGGGGCCAACCAGTCTTGCGTCCCTGCCTTTAAGATATTCTTTCACTTTTACCATATCCTCGGTAGGAATGCCTTCGGTAATACAAACAATCACCTTTATTCCGGCCTAGGCCGCTTCCATAATGGCGTCGGCGGCGAAAGCGGGCGGGACGAAGATGACCGAAACATCGGCGCCAGCCTCGTCAACAGCATCTTTAACCGTATTGAAAACCGGTTTTTCAAGATGTGTCTGACCACCTTTTCCCGGGGTAACTCCCCCAACTACATTTGTTCCGTACTCTATCATCTGCCCGGCATGAAAAGTACCTTCACCACCGGTAAATCCCTGAACAATAACTTTAGAATCCTTGTTAACTAAAACACTCATTTTACAATTTTATTTATTCGCTTTTTTAAAGATGCCAAAGTTAATATGTTTTATCAAATATTATTTACATTTGAGATTAATTTATCTTATTTATCACCTCTTATAAATAGAAGCATGACGACCTCATCCTCAATGGTTTACAACGATGACACGATTTGCGCCCCGGCAAGTCCCGCCGGTAGTGGCGCAATAGCATTGCTTAGATTGTCGGGGAGGGACAGTTTAAGCATCGCCTTGAGACATTTTAAGCCCCGGCTCAAATCGCTGAGCGCCGAGACCATGGAGAGCCATAAACTATATTTTGGGGATTTTGTAGATAAGGATAAGATAATCGATGAAATACTTCTTAGTTATTTTAAGGGACCGCATTCATATACAGCCGAAGATGTGGTTGAAATAAGCTGCCATGGTTCAACATATATACAGCAGCTGATAATTGAAAGCCTCATAAACTCAGGTGCACGCATGGCCAACGCAGGAGAATTTACAATGAGGGCTTTTTTTAACGGCCGTATGGACTTATCGCAGGCAGAGGGAGTTGCCGACTTAATTGCTAGTCATGGCAAGGCGGCCCATCAAATGGCTTTAAGACAGATGCGAGGCGGATTTTCCGATAAGATCAAGGAACTGAGAACTGAACTTTTAAATTTCACATCCTTAATAGAGCTGGAGCTCGATTTTGCCGAAGAGGATGTGGAATTTGCCGACAGGGAGGATTTCATGAACCTGGTCGGAAAATTAAAACAAGAACTAAGTTCGCTGATAAACTCCTTTAAACTGGGCAACGTGATAAAACACGGCATACCTGTGGCGATAATCGGTAAACCGAATGCCGGAAAATCGACATTGCTGAACGCTTTGCTAAACGAGGAAAGGGCAATAGTCTCGGAAATACCCGGCACCACCCGCGACAGTATAGAGGACACTATCGTTATCGACGGATTTAGTTTCCGCTTTATTGATACCGCGGGGCTAAGGGAATCAACCGACAAGATTGAAGCTATCGGGATCGAACGTACTTATGAAAAAATAGATCAGGCAAAACTTATCCTTTACGTCTGCGACATTTCCCATATCAACAAAACCAATGTTGATGATGTTATACGGGAGTTCGGTAAATATATTGAGGATAGCGACAAGCACTTTATTTTTGTCGCCAACAAGATTGACCACCTTGACGAAACGCCTCCCAAACTAAAGGAATTACTTGATTATGAAACAGTTTTCGTCTCGGCCAAACGTAAGGAGAATATACATTTATTGGCCTCGACTTTAGTTTCCAAAGTAAAGGAAATGAACTTCGATGACAATATAATAGTAAGCAACTCAAGACATTACGAGGCTTTGAAAAAATCTTTCGAGGCTTTGGAAGAAGTTGAGCAAGGCTTCGGCAACAATATACCCACCGATTTGATATCCGTGGATATCCGTTCTGCGCTCCACCATCTGGGCAGCATAACGGGGGAAATCACCAACGATGAGGTCTTGGGAAATATTTTTGGGAAATTCTGTATCGGAAAGTAACCACCACAAAATAAACATACACGAAACATTTATTAAACGCATACTAAGCCCTATTTACAGGGCTTTTTTAATGATACAACGTTTATAAATATTTTGCGTTAATTGTTGTTTGTTGTGTATATTTTTGTACCTTTGTTGTACCATTTTGAAAAGTGGCTATTTTTATGACTGAATTTGTACCTCGTATGGTTTACAAAGTTTACAAAATAGAACACTTTTAAACAAAATAGAACACTTTGGCGAAATTATTACATTCAAAAAAGGTACAATGAGCAGCAATATACAAGTGCAGCGTATTTGTCAGTATTGCGGAACGGAATTTACAGCCCGTACAACGGTAACAAAGTATTGTTCTGACCTATGCAGTAAACGAGCCTACAAAGCCCGTAAACGAGCCGAAAAGGTGCAAAAATCAAACACCGAAGCCAAACAGATAAAAACCAAACCTATTGAGCAGCTGAAAGCAAAAGAGTTTTTGACTGTTACAGATGTTTCAAAGTTAATAGGTTGTTCCCGTCAAAACGTGTACAAACTTATCAATACCGGAAAACTGAAAGCGACAAACATACTGGAAAAGAAAACCATTGTAAGGCGTTGCGACCTTAACAAACTGTTTGCTGAACCCGATTATTCAAACTTCATGGGAATTGAAAAGCAGATAAAGGAAATGTATAATTGGAAACAAGCAGGGGCGTTTGATATTACCGACTGTTACACCATTAACGAAGTACTGGAAAAGTACAGTATATCGGAAACAGCTTTACATAACCTCATCAAACGGGAAAGCATACCCAAAATAAAGAAAGGTTGGTATGCTTATGTACCGAAACAGATAATTGATGAACTATTGACATAAATACTTTTCAAAAGCATAAAAGACAATGGCAACAAAAGTAACATTACGACAAAAGAAAATATCCAAAGGACGTAAAAGCCTTTACCTTGACTTTTACCCGGCAATACTACACCCCGAAACGGGCGAACCAACCCGAAGGGAATTTTTAGGGCTTTACATATTTGACAAAACAAAAACACCGATTGACAAGATACACAATACCGAAACCCTGAAAATTGCCGAAAGCATAAGACAGAAACGGGAAAACTATTTGAATAAGCCTGAAATTTACAGCCGGTACGAAAAGGAACAGTTAAAAATTAAGGAACTGGGCGAACAATGTTTTGTTGAGTACTTTAAAAAGTTAGCCAATAAGCGTAAAGCATCAAACCATGATAACTGGGTTTCAGCACTCAAATACCTTGAAAGTTTTACCAATGGCAGTTTGAAATTTACCGACCTCAACGAAAAGTTTTTAGAGGACTTCAAAGAACACTTACTTTCAACAAAAAGCAATAAGAGCAGCAAAACCACACTTTCACAAAATTCAGCCGTTTCCTACTTCAACAAGGTAAAAGCAGCCCTGAAGCAAGCCTACGGAGAAGGCATACTACAAACCGACCTGAACACTAAAATAAAGCCCGTTAAAGCAGCCGAAACAAGACGGGAATACTTAACCCTTGACGAACTCAATAAACTTGTACAAATGCCTTGCAACAACCCATTATTGAAACGTGCAGCCCTATTTTCAGCACTTACGGGGTTGAGGTTTTCGGATATTCAAAAAATGATTTGGGGCGAACTGGAATACATCGAAGGGCAAGGGTATTTCTTAAAGTTTAGCCAACAAAAGACTAAAGGAGTTGAGGACTTACCAATTTCAGAACAGGCGTACAGCTTCACAAATGGAACAACAAACCCAAAGGATATGCCACAGGATAAACAAGTATTTGAGGGGCTTAAATATTCAGCATACCACAACAAACATTTGTTTCAATGGATTGGAGCAGCAGGAATAACAAAGGATATTACCTTTCATTGTTTCAGGCATACATTTGCAACATTGCAACTGTTTAACGGCACTGACATTTACACCGTTTCAAAAATGCTTGGACATAAAGACCTGAAAACAACACAGGTTTATGCTAAAATAGTAGATGAAGCAAAAAGAAAGGCAGCAAATAGTATTAAACTGGATATGTAAAAAATATTTAATTATGGGAACATCTTATTGTTTTAAAATAACAGACCTAAGCAAACAACTTAGCGAAAGTGGGTACATTAAACAAATTGAAAGTAAAATATTAAGGTTAATAGAAATAAATAATAGTGCTATCATTATTCACACAGATACACTTTACCAAATGGAAACTTACTTACAGGCATATTGGGCAGTTTGGCATAACTCACCATTCAAAGATTATACAGATAATGACATAAAGAAATATATTGATAGTTGGGAAATGGGTAAAACTAACAAGCAAACCAAAATAGCCGATGAAATTGGAGTTTCCAACGAATTAAGTCATCTGATTAGTTTTTATGTAAAGAATATCTATTTACAGCCAATTTATTTTCATCGTGCAATTAAAATGTATCCTGATAATTTAGACCCTACCACAAAGATTTATCAACGTTACAAGTACCTTAACGGGAATAATGCAAAGGATAAATACATTGAAAGAACTCAATCCATTTATCAGGAATTTAGAAGATTATTGCCTAATGAAGACAAAGAGGCAATACATGATATTAGAAAAATATTGTTTTTTACAGAAAGCCTAATTGCAGGATTACCTCACTATCTTTATAACTCACCAATACTGGTACAATTTATTAGAAGTATATTTGAGTTAAAACAAATGTATGATTTAGTTATACCTAATAATGGATTACCGAGAATGAACAAATACTTTAATAATGTAGATATTTCAAACTATAAAGTAAACTATGTACACTTTGAAAAAGATGCGGTAATACTTGAAAATCCTGATTTTACGAGAGAAAATATTGAATTTTGGTATCAGGGTGCAATTGACACTTTTAAACTCAAAGGGAATGTTTCAAAATTAATAGAAAGTGCCAAATTAGATAATAAGAAGCCTATTTGTATTAACGATGGATGGGTAATATTTGAGCCAAAAGAACATAGTGAAAAGAAGAAATATTTTGAAGTACAGGAAGAATTTAGCACATTATTAAAAATAAGAAAGCAATTAGATAAATTTAATTTGCTTGATACAACCACACACCAATTAAGTGATTGGAAAAATATAGAACAAAAAATAAATGAATTTTGGAATACGCTTAGCACGCCTACCAAAGAACTATTTTTAAGTAATAAGAATACAGAATTATTCAAGATAATCAAAACCTTTCCACCTCAACCGATAAAAGAAAAAAACAATAGTCAATTTAGTGTATTAGAATGGGCAACAATATTTTACTATGCAAACGAAACAAATCTACTTCCTGAAACCCGAACTATTAAAAACAGAATGGAAAAATTCATACAAATACATAAGATAAAAACAACGTTAAATCATTTCAATAATAACTACTACACGGCAAAAAATAGGATACACGATAAAAATGATTACCCTATTGAAAAACTTAAATTGATACTACCTTTCTTATCAAAAAATTATAAAAAATCAGTAGTAAAAGTAAAAAATGACATAGAGTTTTTACGAGCTGAAAAGACTGAATACTAACTGTTTCCGATATTCTTTTTTAAAAGAGCAACCCTTTAGTAACCCTTACGCAACCAGTTACTCAATATTTACTTGCGACCATTATTAATTTATAAAACATAAAATAATGGAAACAGTATTTTTTAGTGTCCCGGTTTCAAAGTTAGAACCGGTTGTAAAAAAATGGTTTAATGAAGTATTAACCGATTTAATCAGTAAAAACACAGAACCCACCGAGCGCCCTGAACAACTCTTAACCGTTCAGGAAGCAGCTCAGCTTTTAAACTTAACTGTACCCACTATGTACAGCAAAGTGAGTAAAAGAGAATTGCCTGTAATGAAAAGAGGTAAGCGCCTGTACTTTTCCAGTACTGAATTAATGGAGTATATCAAAAAGGGGCGTAAAAAGTCAAACGCTGAAATTGAACAAGAAGCAGAAAAGTATTTGTCTAACAATAAAAAAGGGTTGAAGTTATGAGAAACACAAGCAACAACCCCAATGCTTTTCAGCATAAAAGACAAGACAAAGATAAGGACTTTAAAACTCAATTAAAAACCATATTTAAGTTTTTACAAGAACACATTGCCACAGCTTCTATGGTTTCGGCCGAAACAGGTGTACCACAAAAAAACATTTGTCGATATAAACGTGATTTAGAAAAGGCAGGGCAACTTTGGGAAACAGAAAAGAAGTTATGTAAGGAAACAGGTTTCCGAGCGTGGTATTTAACAACCAACCCAGATAATGCGCCTTTTAATAATCAATTAAAAATGTTTTAGGTATGGAAGCAATTACATTAAACCCCGTATTTGAGGACTTAAACAAGCCTGAAACATTACTTAACCACGTTCAGGAACTTAAAGAGCAGGCAGTAACGGAAAAGGAAAACAAAGGACTGTTTAAAGTAAGAACAGCCAACCAATGGATTGAGCGAGCCAAAACCCGACCAATACCAAAAATGTTATTTGGTGAACTTTGGTTTGAAAACGAACTATGTATTTTATTTGCCGATACCAATTTAGGTAAATCAATATTAGCAGTTCAGATTGGCAACAGCATAAGCAAGGGCGAATACATAAGGGGCTTTAAAATGGAAGCCGAAAAACAGCCAATTTTATATTTTGATTTTGAACTTTCAGACAAACAATTTGAAAACCGTTATTCGTTAGATTTTGAACAGCATTACAATTTTGACAATGATTTTATAAGGGTTGAAATAAACCCCGAAGCCAATATACCTGAAAATATAAGTTTTGAAAATTACCTTAATCAATCTTTAGAGCAAAGTATAATTGAAACAGGGGCTAAAATATTAATCATTGACAACCTTACATACCTCAAAAATGAAACAGAAAAGGCTAAAGATGCCTTACCCTTAATGAAGCATTTGAAAGCATTAAAGAGTAAATACGGACTTTCTATTTTAGCACTTGCACACACGCCAAAAAGAGATTTATCAAAACCCATTACCCGAAACGATTTACAAGGGAGTAAAATGCTTATCAATTTTGTTGATAGTAGTTTTTCTATTGGAGAAAGCCACACCGATAAATATTTAAGGTATTTGAAACAGATTAAAGCACGTAATACAGAAATAATTTATGATACCGAAAATGTGGCAACCTGTCAAATACAAAAACCTTATAATTTCCTTGAATTTGAGTTTTTAGGATATGGAACAGAAAGGGAACATTTAAAACAACTTTCAGACAATGACAGGGAACAGTTGGAACAGAATATAATTGAACTAAAAAATTCAAACCCCTCTTTCAGTCTATCGGAAATTGCCAACCGTTTAGGCACTAACAAAATGAAAGTAAAAAGAACATTGGATAAACATAAATCGTAACACCCGTAACACCCGTAACACCTGTTACACCTGTTACGACTGTTACGGGTGTTACGATTATAAAATTTAAAGTAAAGACAATGAGCAACTTAAATAAATACCTCGTACCACTCGTACCACTCGTACACAGTACGAACGGTACGAACGGTACGAACGGTACGAATGCACACAGGTACATATTAGAAAAAGGCAGCAAGAAACACTTTTGCCCGGACTGTAACAAGAAAACATTTGTCCGGTACATTGATACAGAAACAGGCGACTATTTACCGAAGCAATACGGACGCTGCGACCGTGAAAGTAAATGTTCGTACCACCTCAACCCATACAAAGACGGTTACGCAAAAATGATTTGGGAGCAGGAACAAAAAGTTACTGGAGTTACTAAAGTTACTGTTCAAAAACAAAAATATTTTCGCACTCAACCCAAACCACAGCCCACACCTGAACCCGTTTATTTTGACTTTGATACATTCAAACAAACATTGCAGCCTGAACGCTATGAAAAGAATACGTTTATACAGAACCTATTTTACAGGGTGCAATTTCCTTTTGAAGCTGATGAGGTTATAAAGGTTATACAATTATACAGGTTGGGTACGGTTAAAAATGGTTACAGAGCAGGGGCAATAACATTTCCTTTTATTGATATTAACGACAATATCCGGGCAATTCAGGTAAAGCAGTTTGATAAAACCAACCACACCACAGGCACGGACTTTTTGCACTCAATAATTGAGAAACACCACACCCGAAACAACAAGCCGTTGCCTGAATGGTTGGAAGCCTACCAAAAGAACGATTTAAAGGTTTCCTGTTTGTTTGGCGAACACCTTTTAAGTAAGTACCCACAAAACCCTGTTGCGTTGGTTGAAGCGCCTAAAACAGCCGTTTACGGTACATTGTGTTTTGGATTGCCTGAAACACCTGAAAGCATTATTTGTTTGGCAGTTTACAATAAAAGCAGTTTTTCATTTGATAAGCTGAAAGTATTAAAAGGGCGTTTTGTGTATGTATTCCCGGACTTATCAAAAGACGGTAAAACCTTCAAAGAATGGGAAACCAAAGCCAAAGAATATGAAAGCCGATTACCCGGAACACGGTTTATATTTTCGGACTTATTGGAGCAGTTAGCGCCCGAACGGGATAAAATCGACGGCAAAGACATTGCAGACTATTTAATAAAACAGGATTGGCGACTATTCAGGAAACGTAATATTCAGGAACAACAACCACGGCCCACACCTGAAAAAGTTACTAAAGTTACTAAAGTTACCCCCCAACAAAACATTTTATTTTCACACGCCGAACCGTTGCCAAAAGTTGAGGTATTCAAACCTGAACCAATAGAACAGCCCGAAAACTGGAACAATGAAATTTCAGAACTGAAACAATTTTTGAAAGGGCAACACTACCAACCGAACCCGTAAATTTGAATGACTGGACTAAAATAATTGATGTAAATAAATTTATTAACTCACATTTTGCAAGCCTGAACACACACAACGGAAACCCGTACTTTGTTCACGGCCTCAACCGACTGAATGAATTAAAAAGAATATTAACGATAAATATAAATTGACATGAACGCAAAAGAGATTAAAGACCTTGAAAGCTACTTTAAAACAGAAAATGAACATTGGAACGGTCATGCCTTTGAAATGATTTGTGAAGTATTGCAAAAAGGCAATTTTGAAAACCCTGAAACCCCTTTAAAATTATTCAGCAAGTCTATTGGCATTTTTACAGAACACTATCAAACGCCCCTAAAAGCCGTACAGTTGTTTGAAGCCGAAACAGACAAACAAAAAATTGATACCGTCCAAAAGCTATTTGTATTTGAAAAAGTATTAAACTATGTGAAGTATTCAGAATTTGAAAAGGCAGACACGGACAAAATAAAAGACCTTTTGAAAAGTCAAACTGAACGCCTTAAAGATGAGGTAAACAAACAACCTGAATACAACAAACCTTTGATTGGCAATATTAGGGACACGCTTAAAGGTTTAATGCAAAAGGAACTTGAACAGTTACCCGAAACACTCAAAGACCTTGAACCAGTACAGCGTTTAAACGTCCTTTGTAAGTTAATACCCTATGTTTTACCAAAGGTTGAAGCAGTACATTCAGAAAAGGGCGAACCCGAAACAGAGAACAAAACCAGTATTTCAGGTTGGCAATTAGATTAATGTCCTTTAATTATTTAGGTTTCATTTCTCAAAAATAAATTCAAATGCCAAAGCCTTATACGTCCCCTGTTCTATTTGATGAAGTACTACAATTAAGTATTACTAAGTTAAAAGAATGGCAATACCTCAACCCTGAACAGATTATAAGCGGTACACTTACCTGGAGCAGTAACGGAAACCAAACAGGCAGTATTTCAATTAAGGTGAACACGCAAAACGAATATCCATACATTGAACTGGATTACAAATACAATGATAAACCACGAAACTACAAAGTATATTTAACATCAACCCCTTCAAACCTGAATAAAGGCAAAATTTGGTATTTCCTTTGCCCACAAACAAACAAGCGTTGCCGCAAACTTTATTCAATAGGCGGTTACTTTTTACACCGTGAAGCCTTTAAAGGTTGTATGTATGATTGTCAAACCAAAAGTAAGAAGTCCCGGCAACTGGATAAAACATTTGGAGCATATTTCAAAGTAGATGACCTTTACAGCCAACTTTATAAAAAGCATTTTAAAAAATTCTATGCAGGAAAGCCAACTAAAAAGTATTTGCGAATAATGGAACAGATACAGAAAGCTGAAAGCATACAACACCACGAAATTGAACGAGCTTTGTTAAGGTGAAATACTGAACGGAAAGTTTCTTAATTTTAGTTTTAAAAATCTTCAATCCAGAATACTAAATTTATACTTAAAAAGGGCTTTTCAGTACAGTTTTATACCTTATTTGTACCTTGAAATTATAACCAACTGTTAATCAATACAAGTTACTTTTTGTATCGGAAAGTAAACTGCACAAGGCCATTAACGGCCTGGTTCAGTTTTCTTAGGGTATTATAACTTAAAATACATTGAGAGGTTAAAACCAATATCATACAAGTATAAATATGAGAATATTGATGCTTGTTTGAAAGGGGGGTATATGTTGTTGCGATCTCATCCGGATCAAGAAAATCTTCAAGAAAAGTTATTGTTAAATGTTAATATTGAAAATTCCTAAAGACGTAAATTAACAAAATTCCAAAAAGTATGTTTATCCAGAGGATAAGGAATTTTCAGAATTGTATTTAATATAAAAGGGAACTCGCGCAGACTAGTAACAAAGTTCAATTTTATAAAGAAATGGATTTTTATTAGATTTTTAGAAACTCACAATGAGTATGATAAAATTGATGCAAACACGATTTAAAATTTGAAGACATGAATATAAAACTGATTAAAACGGAAAGCGATCATCAAGCAGCATTAAAGAGACTCGAGATTATTTTTGACGCAGAGATTGGAACGCAAGAGAGCGACGAGGCTGATATTATAGGATTAATAATTGATGATTATGAAAGAAAACATTATCCAATTGAAGCACCTGACCCAATCGAAGCAATAAAAATCAGAATGGAGGAAATGCAACTTAAACAAGTTGATTTGGTAAATGAAATTGGTGGAAAAAGCAGGGTTTCAGGGATTCTTAATCGCAAACGTAAATTGACTGTTGAAATGATCCGAAAACTAACAGATAGACTAGGTTTATCTCCAAATATCTTGATTAATGATTATCAGTTAATGAGCTGAAAAATAGTAGTGCTTGGAAGAAAAGCAAGACGTAAGAAAGGGAAAAGGAAATTTTAAAACTAATGGCAGAAATAAAATCAGGAATATGAGTAATTCAAAGATAAACTAAATAGCAATTTACGAAACCGAAGACGGTCAGGTAAAAGTTGTGGTTCCGTTTGAACAGGACAATCTATGGCTTACCCAAAAACTCATGGCGGAGTTTTTTGAATGTAGTATCGACAATGTTTCCTTACACTTAAAAAATATTTTTAAAAACAATGGATTAGATAAAGATTCAGTTGTCGAGGATTACCCGGTAACCGCATCCGACGTAAGAAATATAAGACCAAGCAGGAAACAAAAAATATCAAGCCGTTAATGCCTTGCAGCCAAAACCTTATAATACACAGGCTTGTAACCGGGCAACAATTCCGGATGGAAACAATAAATCAAGTCGGCTAGGAGGATCTGCGGCTCCAGGGGGCTCTTTTCAAAATATGAAGTGTTTTTAGCGTCGCACCAAATAATATGTTTGTTCTTAAAAGCATCGAAATGCGTATAAAGCTCGTTTTGCGAGCCAATGAAGTCGTATGACGCCTCATCATTATATGAACCGACAATTCGCCAAAAATCGGCATGGGCCGCTTTTTTAAATACCACCTCGTAGTCCAGCGGGAAACTGGCCACGCCACTATCCGATTTCCATAGATAATCGGATCCGGCATCATCGAAAAGCCTTGCTATATAGCTTTTCCCTCCCGGCACATACCATTGTCCCGCAAAATACTTGTCGGAAAAAACGCTTGGTTTGTACCTAATGTCCTTGACCAGGTTTTTATATGAGTTATAGGAGTTTTCTATTTTGCGAAACGCTGAATCGGCATAGTCGGCGCCACCTAAGAAAACAGCACTGAACTTAATCCATTCGGCCCTGCCCAAAGGTGATGTCTCCATGAAATCGAGATAGGGGACCATTAAGATATTGCTTGTGGCCAACGGATGCGATTCGCTGGTTTTATATGGTGAGTAAAAGATTAGGTCGGGCATCAGCTTCAGCGCTGTTTCAACATAAAACCGGCCATTGCCCGCCAGTTCGACTATGGAGCCATCAGTGATTTTTTTACGTATAGCGGAATCGGTTATATAGCGCGCCTCCGATACGCCGACTATTTTTTGTGCCTGCCCCATTTTTATCAAGCTGCTGAGCTGTGTTTGCGAACAAACGGCAAACTTTTCCAACGGTACTTTTATAATCTTCTTTTCGTTAGCGAACTTATCTTTTAGTTTCCGGTTTCCTACCAAATAATATGTGCTTAAGATCTTCTTTGGCATTGAAGGGTTTCTAATGATGACCTTCGTGATTTCCCCGTATTTGAGAATACTGAAGCCTTTTGCATATTTAACACTTGCAGGCTGTTCGGCATCAAGTCCGATCTTATCGCAATAAGACTGAATATCAGGCTTACGCCCTGAATCTTCACAAGAAAACATTAGTATTGCCAAAAGGGCGGCCAAGCTAAAAACGCCGGATTTTTTTGTCATAACCTACTTATTCGGAGAGTTCGTCGCGCTCGAGCAGCAAGATGCCCGACTGTGGCACTATCAGATATTTTTCGCCTTTATAGTTCACCTCCACTGCCCCGCTTTTTAAGAATATGGCCAGATCGCCAACCTTTGCCTGCAACGGGATATAACTGGTTTCCCCTGATTTCTTCTTCCATGGCTCCTCTATTTCTTCCTTGGGCAGGGGAATGGGGTAACCAGGCCCTGTTTTCACGATATATCCCGACTGCACCTCTTCTTTCTCCTTATAGCCCGGGGGCAGCAACAGCCCTCCCCTGCTTTTATTGCTTTCGTTTACCGTACGTATCAAGACACGGTCGCCGACAACGATAAGATTTTCCATTAATAATTTTTTTGCAAATTTAATAAATGCTAAACATTATACATCCCCTCCCTTTGGGCGATAATCTTATCGTCGCTGATATAATTATCGTATTCCATGTATTTGTCGATTATCCCCTTGGGTGTCAGCTCTATTATCCTTGTCGCCACCGATTGTATGAACTCGTGGTCGTGGGAGGAGAAGAACAAATTGCCCTTAAAGCCCTCCAAAGAATTGTTGAAAGCCTGTATCGACTCCATATCCAGATGGTTGGTCGGTGTGTCCAACACCATGGCGTTTGCGTTTTCAAGCATCATCCGGGCAATCATACAGCGCATTTTTTCTCCGCCAGACAGCACATTGGATTTCTTATATACCTCGTCGCCGGAGAATAGCATCTTGCCCAAGAAGCCCCGCAGATATATCTCGGTGGTGTCCTGCGAAAACTGGGCAAGCCAGTCCAGGAGGTTTAGGTCGTTTCTAAAGAACTCGCTGTTGTCGAGGGGCATATATGCTTTTGAAATTGTAATCCCCCAGTCGTATGTCCCGCTATCCGGCTCCCCGGCCCCTGTAATTATCTCGAACAAGGCCGTCATCGCCAAAGGATCCTTCGAGAGAAACACTATCCTGTCGTTTTTCCCTGCAGCGAAGCTCACGTCTTTAAAAAGATATCTGCCCTTAAGCTTCTTCGATAGGTTAACTACCTCGAGAACCTTGTTGCCGGGCTTCCTGTCGGGAGTGAAAATAATAGCCGGGTATTTCCTTGTGGAAGGTTTTATCTCGTCAACGGATAATTTCTCCAGCATTTTCTTCCTGCTGGTCGTTTGCTTCGATTTTTTGACATTGGCACTAAACCTGCTGATAAATTCCTGCAGTTCTTTCCTCTTTTCAGCGGCTTTCTTGTTTTGCGTCTGCTGCTGCCTCAATGCCAGCTGACTCGATTGATACCAAAAGCTATAGTTGCCGGCAAACATTTGTATGCTGTTATGGTCTATGTCGATAGTCTTGGTACTTACGGCATCCAGGAAGTGGCGGTCGTGGGAAACCACGAGAACTGTTTTCTCATAGTTTGCGAGATAGTTCTCCAGCCACATAACGGTGTCAAGGTCAAGGTCGTTGGTAGGCTCATCCAATAAAAGGTTGTCGGGCTTCCCGAACAGCGCGCGCGCCAATAGCACCTTCACCTTTTGCTTACCGCTCAGATCATTCATCATGGAATAATGCAGCTCTTCTTTTATGCCCAGGCCGCTTAATAGGCTGGCAGCATCGCTCTCGGCGGTCCATCCGTCCATATCCGCGAAACGGGCCTCCAGTTCCGAGACTTTTACGCCGTCTTCCTCGGAGAAATCAGGTTTTGAGTAAATGGCGTCTTTTTCGCGCATCAGCAGCGAAAGCTCTTCATAGCCCATCAGGACGGTATCAATCACGCTGAGGTCGTTGAATGCCGATCGGTCCTGTTGCAAAACCGACAAACGCTCACCGGCCCCAAGGCTGACATTTCCGCTCGTAGAATCCATCCGGCCGCTAAGTATTTTGATGAAAGTTGATTTGCCAGCACCGTTAGCACCAATGACGCCATAGCAGTTGCCTGCCGTAAGGACCATGTTAACTTCTTGAAAAAGAACACGTTTACCAAACTGTATGCTTAAGTTTGAAACAGTAATCATGAGAATTAAATTTCTGGAAAAAACGGCGAAAATAGTATAATTTTGCACTTATAAATATAATAACTTATGAAGTTCACTACATTTAAGACTCCCAGGCCGAAACGATTCACGTATAGACCGCGCTATTACGACGAGGCAAAGGAAGAACGCGAGAGAAGAAAAGCAGAAATGGGTTATGAATCGAGCTTAGGCCATAATGACGGCCTGAGATCAAGAATGTCGGCCAGGTGGAGGAAAGATGACGAAAAGGAAACTAAATCAAAAACTGCCATATTTTATTATTTAATTTATGCCATATTAATAGCAGGAAGCATATATTTTATTTTCTTTACGGATTTCGTGGACAGCTTAGTTGCTCTTTTCGGCATAAGGAAGTAATAAAACTATGTATAATTAATGAACTATAATACTTTATGCTCAGTATAATAAAACAATTGCCTGATTCCGTAGCCAATCAAATCGCCGCAGGCGAGGTGATACAAAGGCCCGCCTCCGCGGTAAAGGAGTTGCTCGAAAACTCCGTTGACGCGGGTGCCAGCGATATCAGCCTGATAATCAAGGATGCGGGGAAAACGCTAATCCAGCTTATCGACAATGGCAGCGGTATGACTAGCATAGATGCACGGATGTGCTTTGAACGCCATGCTACTTCAAAAATAAACAAAGCCGAAGACTTGTTCGCCATCAGGACAATGGGATTCCGCGGCGAGGCAATGGCGTCAATTGCCGCAATTGCCCATATAGAAACCAAGACCAGGATGCATGACGAAGAACTTGGCACCCACATAATAATTGAGGGCTCGGAACTGAAAAGCCAGGAAGCCTGCCAATGTTCGCAAGGAACAAATATAATGGTCAAGAACCTCTTTTTCAATGTTCCAGCCCGGCGCAGCTTCCTCAAATCCAATGCTGCCGAAACCAGGCATATCTATGAGGAGTTCATCAGGGTGGCCATGGTGAACCCCGAAATTGCCTTTACGCTCACGAATAACGATAAAGTGGTTTATAAACTTGAAAAAGGAAGTTTTAAATTCCGGCTCGTGTCGATTTACGGTAAGATATATGACCAAAGGATAATACATATCGAGCAAAAAACCGATTTGGTATCTATTACGGGATTTATCGGGAAGCCCCAATTTGCAAAGAAGACCAGGGGCGAGCAATACTTTTTCGTTAATGGCAGGTTTGTCAAACATGCTTACCTTAACCATGCCGTAAACAATGCTTATAACGAACTGCTCGCAGGAGATGTGTTCCCTTCGTATTTCATAAAAATAGATATGGATCCCGCCGATATCGACATCAACATACATCCCACTAAAACAGAAGTCAACTTTAAGGATTCCCGTTATATTTACGCCATACTGCACGCTGCCGCAAAGCAGTCAATCGGAAAGCACACGCTTACGCCCACGATCGACTTTGATGTTGACCCCACTGTCGAGTCGGCCTTGGGTTCATTGCCCGGCAAGGAAATAAAACAACCGGGGATTACCGTTGACCCCGATTACAACCCTTTTGCCAATAGCCCCAATCATGATTATTCAAAAGGGTTCCTAAAACCAAAAGTGGACCAAAACTGGGACCAGCTTTACGCAGGCCTGAAAAATCAGGCGGCTGATAAAGAAGACCCCCCGCAAAAGCATGAACAGAAAAAAATAGAGGTGGAGGAAAAGCAGGCCACGAGCCAGTTCTTTCAGTTGCACAACAAATACATAGTTAGCTCGGTACGCTCCGGGCTGATATTGGTGAATCAGCAAAGGGCGCACGAGAGGATACTCTACGAACAATACCTGGAAAGGATAAGCCGTCAGGCAAAAGCATCGCAGCAGCAACTGTTTCCCATAAACATGTCCTTTTCCCATTCGGATGCACAAATCATCAAGGAACTGGAAAACGAATTGGCCTCTCTGGGTTTTGACATGGAAGAATTCGGGCAAAATAGTTTCGTTATAAACGGGCTGCCGGTTGGCATGAGCGAAAGCGATACCAAAGCCACCCTCGAAAGCATAATCGAAAACTATAAAAAAGAATCCTCTTCATTGTCGTTTGACAAAAATATTATTTTAGCCCGGGCAATGGCATCAAATTTGTCGATAAAGCCGGGCATCCGGCTCGAACAAGAAGAAATGGAAGATCTTTTCAACAATTTGTTTGCCTGTGCCGTTCCCGAGAAATCACCGGGAGGAAAAGACGTGCTTACTATTTTAACAATTGAAGAAATAGACAAGCTTATTAGGTAATATTATATAATTCGCTGTTTAACAGTACAATAATAAAACAATATGCAACAATACCGACCATCAGGTTTTAAGATGCTGCCGCCTGTCATTAAAAACCTCTTGATAATAAATGTTTTGTTTTACCTGGCAACACTTGCTTTGGGCTCGTCGTTCAATATCGACCTGGTAAAATATCTAGGCCTCCACTACCCTGCCGCCGCCGATTTTAAGATATGGCAGATTGTCAGTTATATGTTCATGCACAGCCCTACAAGCTTTATGCACATATTGTTCAATATGTTCGCCCTCTGGATGTTCGGGAATACCCTTGAAAACGTATGGGGGTCAAAACGCTTCCTTATATATTATATGGTAACAGGCATCGGTGCCGGACTGGTTTATATCTTGTGGGTTTATGTGGAAATCAACCCGACTATAAGCTCCATAAACAGCATAATACAAGACCCTAGCATCGAGTCGCTTATGGCTTTCAACCAAGGGCACCCCTTCCGTATCAGCGAATATTCGGGTGATATCTGGAACGAGTATGTTAGGTTTAAGCAAACCTTGGCCCTGGCAGAAACCAATCCCAATAACCACCAGGCACTGCAGGCCATTGTTGGTTTTTTATCCGATTACAAATATTATTTTCTAAACCAGCAGATAGTTATCGGCGCTTCGGGCGCAGTCTTCGGCATCCTGCTCGCCTTTGGCATGATGTTCCCGAATACGCTTATTTATGTATATTTTGCCATACCCATAAAAGCAAAATACTTTGTGATGATTTATGGGGCAATTGAGGTTTATATGGGCTTTGCAAATAGCCAGAGTGATAATGTTGCACATTTTGCCCACCTCGGCGGGATGTTGTTCGGTTATCTCCTGATAAGGTTGTGGAAGGCAAAAGACAGGTCCTATTAACATAAAATTCTTTTAAAACAAATTAAAGATGCAAGGCTTTAATCAGTTTCAGCGTACGCCATCAGATATATTAAAACAGGTATTCTTGAGCAAGAATATTATCTCGCGACTTATCCTTATCAATACTGCCGTGTTTTTGACCGTAACCATAGTAAGTACTTTAACATGGCTTTTTACGGGCGATTCGGCATGGGTGGTCAGTCCGCTGGGAAGATGGCTGGCATTGCCCTCAAATATGGGGACTCTTGCTTTAAGGCCATGGACTATAATAACATATATGTTCTTGCACGAAGGCTTTTTTCATCTGTTCTTTAATATGATACTGCTTTATTTCGGGGGAATTATCTTTCAGGAATACCTTAGCAGCGCCAAGCTGCTGTGGACCTACCTGATCGGTGGTATTAGCGGGGCGGTATTTTTCGTGCTTGCGTTCAACGTTTTTCCTGTTTTTGAGGGTGTGAGCTCCCAAGCCATGGCCTTGGGGGCTTCGGCCTCGGTGCTTGCTATAGTAGTTGCCATATCTACCTATGTGCCTGATTATACCGTGCACTTGTTTTTGTTTGGCAGGATAAAGCTGAAGTATCTTGCGCTGGTTATGATATTAATCGATGTATTGAGCATACAGTCAGGTAATGCCGGGGGCCATATTGCACATTTAGGCGGTGCCTTATGGGGATTCTTATACGCATTTTATCTTAGGAAAGGCAATGATCTATATGGTTCGTTCCCTAAGATAAAATTCCCGAAATTCAGCTGGGGCGGAAAAACAGATAAATTCTCAACCTCCCGGCCTGCTTCAGGACGCCCCATGAACGACGACGAATATAATAAGAGAAGGCATGCGTCACAGGCGGAAATAGACCGGATATTGGATAAAATATCCGTTTCGGGTTATTCAAGCCTGAGCAAGGAAGAAAAAGAACTGCTGTTCAAGAGCAGTGATAAAAACTAAGCGGTTGGCGAAAAAAACAAAATATAAATTATTGAAATTCACGTTCGCAGCGGCAAATACCGTTGTTGCCGTTTTGCTCGCCTTCTCTCTCCCGGCTTCCTTCACCCATGCGTCCGATTATCCCTTTATTGCTGTTTTAGGATTGTACTATCCTGTAATACTGATAGTTAACTTCATACTTGTACTGTTCTGGCTGTTCGTCAAGAAAAGATATATGCTTATTTCCGCAGTCGTGATTTTTTTTGGCATTTCAAACTTAGTCCACACATTCAATTTTTCGCTTAGCAATCACATTGAGACCGACAGTATGCAAATAAAAGTGCTATCATATAATGTGAGGCAGTTCCAGGCTAACGATAAATTTACCAAGCTGATAGTAAAAAACGACATACTGAATTTTATAATCAAGCAAAAAGCCGACATAATTTGTTTACAGGAGTTTCAATCGCACAACAAAAACATCTATGAGCCACTGAAGAAAATCCGCGACACCCTAAACTCAGGTACTTACTACTATGAGAGCTATTATAACCCGCGCTATAATTATCTTACCGGTTTAGTGATTTTTTCTAAAAACAAGGCCGTGAACAAAGGTAAGCTTAAATTCGAGGGCAGCCGTACCTTTGCCATTTATACCGATTTGCTGATAAACGACGACACCTTGAGGGTTTACAATATCCACCTGGCAAGCATTAGCCTGACGCCTTCCGACATAGATTTTGTTGTAAAGCCGGAAGTTGAAGATAATAATGCTTTCAAGAACAAAGCCGCCGAAGTTTACAACAAACTTACTAATGCCTTCATTTTAAGGCAGAAACAAGTCGAACTGCTTAATGCAGAAATACAAAGATCGCCTTTTAAGATACTGCTGGCAGGAGACTTCAATGATACGCCCTCATCCTTCGTTTACAATAATATAGAGGATCTGTTGGTGGACGCATTTAGCGAAAAAGGCCTTGGCATGGGAATTAGCTATGCGGGCAAAATCCCTTTTTTGCGCATCGACTATATCTTCGCGAGCCCTGAGCTGGAAATTCTTGAATTTAAAAAGCATAAAATCCTAAGGTCAGATCATTATCCCATAAGCGCCGTTTATAAAAACTAAATATTTTCTCCTATGAAAAAAATTATTTTAATTGCAAGTATTTTATTATCAGCGTATATTGCTGATTCACAAAACTCTATTTACGACTTTGCCGTCAAGGATATCGATGGCAACGAATACGCTCTGAAACAATTGAAGGGCAAAAAAGTAATGATAGTAAACGTAGCCTCGAAATGTGGATTTACGCCCCAATACGAAGCACTTGAGAAACTTTATGAAACCTATAAGGATGATAACTTTATTATCATCGCCTTTCCAGCAAATAATTTTAAGGAGCAGGAACCCGGCACCGATGAGGAAATCAAGCAATTCTGTACTCTCAACTATGGGGTAAGCTTCCCGGTCATGTCCAAAATATCAGTAAAGGGCGATGATATCCACCCCCTATATAAATGGCTCACCGACAAGGATTTAAATGGGACTTCCAACTCCAGGGTGAAATGGAATTTTCAAAAATACCTGATAGGCACCAACGGAAAAATAGAATATGTGATAAACCCGTGGGTTGAGCCGGACAACAATAAGATCATTAAATGGATAGAGGATTAAATCATGATATATCTCATTAACTCGGTATTTTCAAATTAATATCTTTACACCGAATATACATAATATAACAAATATAAAAATATGAAGTTTAATTTTCTGACAATCATTGCCTTAGTGTTTTTTGCATCAGCATGCGAAAACGGCACCAACCCACATAGCGGGGACAACCATCACGATACCGGCGCGGCACCCGATACAACGGTTCACTATAAACAAGAAAAACACCTTGCCAATATAAAACAGCTTACAGCCGGCGGCGATAATGCCGAGGCATATTTCAGCTTCGACAACAGAATGATAAGCTTCCAGGCCAAAAACCCTGCATGGAACGCTCCCTGCGATCAAATTTATCGTTTTTCTTTTTCCGATGGCGATATGACGGACAAAATGCCGAAGCTCATCAGCGAGGGGCTTGGCAGAACAACATGCTCATACTTCATGCCGGGCGACACGACAATATTATATGCGTCAACTCGCTCAGGCGGCGACGATTGTCCTCCCGACCCTGAAAGAAGGACGGACGGAAAATATGTCTGGCCTATTTATGCCGACTTCGACATTTACGTGGCAAACCTGGACGGGAAAATTGTTGACACCCTGGTCAGCGGCCCGGGCTACGATGCCGAGGCAACTGTCTAGCGGCAGGGCAACAAGATTGTCTTCACATCAGACAGAAGCGGCGACCTTGAGCTTTATACATGCGATATCGACGGCAGCAATCAAGTACAAATAACTGATGAACTCGGCTATGACGGCGGAGCATTCTTTTCGCCTGACGGTACCAAGCTCATCTTCCGTTCATCGCGGCCTAAAACAGATGCTGACATAAAAGAGTATAAAGACCTTTTAAAACAAGGCCTGGTAATGCCCACGCACATGGAACTCTACATCTGCAACGTTGACGGCAGCGAGCTTCGCCAGATAACACATCTCGGGAAAGCCAACTGGGCGCCCTACTTCCACCCCTCTGGAAACAAAGTGATATTTAGTTCGAATCATAAAGGGAAGCGCGGTTTCGAGTTCAACCTCTTTATGATTAATACTGACGGAACAGGCCTGGAACAAATTACTTACGACCATATCTTTGATGCTTTCCCCATGTTCTCGAACGATGGCAAAAAACTTATCTTCTCATCCAACAGAAATAACGGGGGAACGAAAAACACTAACTTGTTCATTGCCGACTGGGTTGATTAGCAAAACAAATAATCACAAAAAAGTTCGGTGGTTTATATCGCCGGACTTTTTTTTGATATTTTTGAAATACTTTTGAAGTATCCGTCAAAGCAAATTTGGTTTAATATGCACGATGAGGAATTAAAGAAAAAAAGGGAAAAGGTTTACCGAATGCTTAAATCATTAAATATCGAATATGATGTTTATGAGCACCCGCCGCTAAACACCATTGAAATAGCGCAGGAATACTGGAAAGATATCGATGCTATGCATTGCAAAAATTTGTTTTTCAGGAACCACAAAGGAAACAGGCATTATTTGGTGATAATAAAGGATACAACTCCTTTCGTGTTAAAAGGCCTGGAAAAAAAGCTAAAGCAAGGCAAGCTGAGTTTCGGATCAGGGAAAAGACTTGCCAGGTACCTAGGGGTAAAAGCCGGGTCGGTATCACCTTTCGGCCTTGTAAACGATACTGATCATCATGTGCATGTATTTATGGATGAACAACTTAAGTCGTCCGACAAGATTAGTTTCCATCCCAACGACAATACAGCCTCCCTTGTATTGAAATTCAGTGATTTATTAAAATACCTGGACTCTTTGGGCAATACTTACGAATACATAAATCCGAATGCCGATAATGATTAGTTTTGCGCATCGAATAATTATTTAAACCATGAAAGCACCAATTGCCATTGATGTAAATTCGGAGATAGGAAAACTGAATGGGGTTATTGTTCATGTCCCGGGCCCGGAAGTTGAGAACATGACGCCCGAAAATGCGCAAAGAGCCCTATATAGCGACATTCTGAACCTTGCCATCGCATTGCCTGAATACAGGAACTTTGTCGGTGTCCTAAAAAAACACACCAATGTTTTCGAAGTTAAGGAACTGCTTCAGGACATAATGGAAAATGAAAATGTCAAACATGACCTGATAAGCAGGATATGCATAAGCGAAAAACATGAATACCGTAATGTTTGCGATTATATAGAGGCTCTTCCCGGCAAGGAACTGGCAGCCCAGTTAATTGAAGGTATCGAAATGAGAAAGGACAACCTAACACGTTTCCTCGACGACGAAAAGTATTGCCTAAATCCATTACCGAACTTTTTCTTCACCCGCGATGCCAGCTTCAGCATGGGAAATACAGCCATGATTAGCACCATGGCAAAAAACGTAAGGGACAGGGAAACCTTGATAATGGAAGCGATATTCAAGCACCACCCCACTTTTATGGCAAAAACCTTATCCCCCAATTCAGTCTTCGACGAAACGGGCAAAGGCACCATAGAAGGAGGCGACGTTCTTATTGCACGCGATGATATTATCCTGGTAGGCAAAGGCGACAGGACATCCTCGCAGGGCATTGATGCACTGATAGAATACCTAAAGACCAAACCCGGAGTGCAACATATTATTGTTCAAGAACTTCCCGGAACTCCTGAATCTTTTATCCACCTGGATATGACATTCACTTTCCTGGACAAAGACAAATGCATGATTTTCGAGCCACTCATCGTCAATGCCACCCGGCACTTGACAATTCATATTACCGTTGACGGCGGCAAGGTTGCCTCCATAAAGGAAGAGAAAAACATCCTGGCAGCCCTGCGATCGCTGGGAATGGATCTGGAGCCGGTTCTTTGTGGAGGCAGAAGCGACATAAGAAAAATGGAAAGGGAACAATGGCAAAGCGGAGCCAACTTCTTCGCCATAGAGCCCGGAAAAGTTATCGGCTACGGAAGAAATGTTTATACCATAGAGGAAATGGACAAACATGGCTTTGAAGTGATCACAGCCAAGGAAATAGTAAATGGGACTAAAAACCTGAACGATTATAAAAAAGCCGTTGTTACTATCAAAGGGAACGAGCTATCGAGAGGCGGCGGCGGCGCCAGATGTATGACAATGCCTGTCAACAGGGGAAAAGTAGATTGGTAATACTTAAGCTATGCTGCAAAACCTGAGAAATTATTATAAACAAAACCCTCTGTGGACCATAGTGTTAGCAGCTTTGTTTTTCCGTTTTCTTGCAGTAATATTTTCCAAGGGCTTCGGTTGGATCGATGATCAGTTCCTGATTATCGAAATTGCCCAATCATGGGTCGATAAAACCGATTATTATCATTGGCTTCCATGGACGGCCGGAAATACGGGACCTGTAAAATTCAGTTTCTTCTATACCGGTTTAATGTATTATTTCCTTAAGTTCCTGGAATTTACGGGCATAAACAACCCTCAGTCCAAAATGTATTTCGTTAGGGCAATACATGCGGCTTGGTCGTTGCTGATAGTTATTTACGGCTATAAGATCACGCTAAAACTCTCAAAACCCAAAAGTGCCAAAATGGTTGGCTGGATGCTTGCACTGCTTTGGTTATTTCCTTTCCTTAGCGTAAGAAACCTGATCGAATATGTCAGCATCCCATTGATTTTGTGGCCTTTATACCTATTGATTAACGATAAGGGGAAACTGCTCACCTGGCTTTTTGCAGGCTTTCTGTTCGGACTGGCCTTCAATATCCGTTTACAAACCGTTCTGCTGAGCGGCGGAATAGGATTGGCATTCCTGTTTAAGGATAAAATTAAGGAAGTGCTTCTTCTTGCCCTGGGATTCATTATAAGCATCGGCATTTTCCAGGGCTTGGTAGATTATCATTTCTGGGGATATCCATTTGCGCAACTTATTGAATATGTTGGCTATAACATGGGGAGCGCCCAGTCATATACCGTTGGCCCCTGGTTTGTTTATATCGTGTTCATACTTGCCGTGCTCATTCCCCCATATAGCATCTCGATTATGAGCGGGTTTTTATACAATTGGAAAAAACTAACCGTCATTTTCGTCCCTGTAATACTTTTCTTGGCCTTCCATTCATATTATCCGAATAAGCAAGAGCGCTTCGTTGTTACCATTATTCCCCTCATAATTATTTCAGGGATCATTGGCTGGAATTCCATTTTGGACAAGCTGAACTCGCCAGCATGGGAGAAAGCATCGAGAATATCCATCATGATCTTCTGGGTCCTTAACACCTTGCTGCTACTTCCGGTAAGCTTTATGTATTCAAAAAAAGCCCGCGTTGAAAGCATGGAGTACCTTTCTGCTTATAAGCAGATTGACTACTTTGTGATAGAAGATGACAACAGAGACGTAACACGCTTTCCACCAATGTACTACCTTAATAAATGGGTTGATTACGATGCCATAATGAAAGATGTTGACATTAAAAAGCTTTCAAGGGAAAAAGGTTGGGATTCCGTTGCAAACCAACCTGATTTCGTTTTGTTTTATCAGCCAGGCAACCTTGAGGAAAGGGTAAAAAATATCCAGGGGTATTTGCCGGGGCTTGTTTACGAAACAACCATAGAACCGGGCAATGCCGACAGGGTCTTGCATTGGTTAAACCCTATAAACGCCAACGAAAACATCTATATCTACAGAAACACAAGACGTATTCCCGAAAAAATCAAATAACTTGTTTTTTTAAATAGGATTAATTAATTTACTAATTTTGAAATATTATGACTGAGACGGAAGCCAAAAAAGAAATAGCAAAATTAACTGAGGAGCTAAGGGAATACAACTATAATTATTATGTGCTTTCAAAATCATTGATAAGCGATTATGATTTCGACATAAAACTTAAGGAACTAGAGAAACTGGAAAGCAAATTCCCCGGGTTGCGGCAGGCCGGCTCCCCCACCCGGCGCGTCGGCGGGGAACCTTCCAAGGACTTCGCCAGTGTCAAGCACAAATACCCCATGCTTTCGTTGTCGAACTCCTATTCGGAACAAGACATCCGCGATTTCGACCAAAGGGTGAGAAAAGTTGTAGGCGATGAGGTTGAATATGTTTGCGAACTAAAATACGACGGTGTAGCAATAGGTTTGCGCTACGAGAAAGGCGTTCTTGCCCAGGCAGTTACAAGGGGCGATGGGAATCAGGGCGACGATGTTACCAACAATGTAAAGACTATAAAAAGCATTCCGTTAAAACTAAGGGGGGACTACCCCGCGGAACTCGAGATAAGGGGTGAGATATTTTTCCCCCTCAAAGATTTCGAGCGTATTAACAAGGAGAGGCTGGAAAATGGGGAACAGACCTTTGCAAACCCACGAAATTCAGCTTCCGGCACTTTGAAAATGCAGGACCCCAAAGAAGTAGCCCACCGTAATCTTGATTGTTTCCTTTATTATTTTCCTATAAGCTATAATAATGTGGAAACTCATTACGAAGCTATGCAATATGCGGCTTCGCTGGGTTTTAAGGTCTCAAAGAACATGGCTCTCTGCAAAAATATCGATGAAATATTTGAATTCATCAATGACTGGGAAACAGGCAGGCATGGCCTCCCTTATGAAATAGATGGGATAGTCATAAAGGTAAACCAGCTGAAAATGCAGCAGCAACTCGCGTTTACCGCCAAAAGCCCGCGTTGGGCAATAGCATATAAATTTAAAGCCGAAAGGGCGGAAACGAAGTTGGAATCAGTTGGTTTTCAGGTTGGAAGGACAGGTGCGGTTACGCCAGTGGCCAATTTAAGCCCTGTCCAACTTGCGGGAACAACCGTTAAGAGGGCTAGCTTGCATAATGCCGATATCATCAATAAGCTCGACCTGCACTATAACGATTATGTATATGTGGAAAAAGGTGGTGAAATAATCCCTAAAATTGTCGGGATAAACAAATCTAAAAGAGATCCACGAGCCGATAAGGTTTCCTTTGCCCTGGTATGTCCGGAATGTGGAAGCGGTTTAGTCCGGACTGAGGGTGAATCAGCCTTTTATTGTCCAAACCAGGATAATTGCCCTCCGCAAATAAAAGGAAAGCTTGAGCATTTTATATCGCGCAAGGCCATGAATATCGACAGCCTTGGCGAAGGAAAGGTGGAGATGCTTTACGATAACGGACTGCTGGGCAATGTTGCCGATCTATATAAACTTGACTATGACTCGCTAATCGGGCTCGAAAAAGTCATCCCGGCAACGGAAGAAAAAAAGGAGAAGAAGCTTAGCCTCCGCGACAAGTCGGTAAGAAACATATTGAGCGGGCTTGAAAACTCGAAGAAACTAGGTTTCGAAAAAGTCTTGTTTGCCCTGGGAATAAGACATATCGGCGAAACGGTGGCAAAAAAGCTTGCAGCCCGTTTTAAATCTATTGATAAACTGAAAGATGCCAGTATCGAGCAACTAACCGAGCTTGAGGATATCGGCGATAAAATTGCCATATCGCTAAGCGAATGGTTCAAAGACCCAAAACACCAGACCATCATTGAAGAGCTAAAAAAGTCGGGGCTTGATTTTGAGATCCATGAAGAGGACAACATTAACAAAACCAACAAATTGGAAGGTAAAAGCTTTGTCGTAAGCGGTGTTTTCGAGCAATTTAGCCGCAATGAAATAAAACAGCTGATAGAGGAAAACGGCGGTAAGAACATAGGGTCGGTATCCGCAAAGACAAATTATTTGCTGGCAGGCGCAAACATGGGACCGGCTAAGCTGGCAAAGGCCGAAAAACTTGGGGTCAGAATAATATCGGAAGAAGAATTTAGAAAAATGATAGATTATTGACGAAACCACCGGTAATCAACCCGATGGCCGGCAAACATCAAAAAGCCTTGATGCAATATCATTTATTAACCATTACGCACATCATTCGTCCCGCTTCCTGTTAGCTGTTCCCGAAAACTTATAAAAAACCCATATAAAGCCCCCCAAGACATGTAATATCACAATAGCAAAAATTATATACGCAACTGTATTGGTCACTTATTGTTACTTTAAAGGATAATAAATATTCGTCTGCCATTTGCTGCTGTCCGGTTCCGTCGAAGGGTCGGTGATATATGTCTCCCAGATAAAATCCTTTGTTTTCAGCTTGAAATCTTTGATATATTCATCTATTGCCTCATGGGCCTTTC
Organism: Bacteroidota bacterium; assembly: GCA_024279935.1. Classification (GTDB taxonomy): domain Bacteria; phylum Bacteroidota; class Bacteroidia; order Bacteroidales; family F082; genus BM524. Next base: position 1,034 of record JAJRQZ010000143.1, on the reverse strand, counting down.
CAGTATCATATCCGCCAAGATGCTCAACAAATACGGCTTTCCCGGCATTAATCTCAAACTTCTCAATTTCTTTCCTTCCTTTAACATTGTTCGTTAATGGTATTGCGGCACTAATTTTTATATATCCTAAAGGATCCCAATTATGATAAACAGCCAAGGGGGCACCGGTAATCTGATATCCTCTTTCCTTAATATAATTCATGAGCTTGGCATAATTAGTCTCAAGCAAACTGCCTATACCGGATATTTTCGTCGAGTCATAAATTGCCAATGTTACTATTTGAGGAATTTCAATAATATGTATATCAGGTACATACCCTTCTTTCTCGGAAACTTCCCTCAGGGAAGCAAGACCTTTTTTTAGCATAGGCTCAAGCATCGCTTTCATGAGCGGGCCAGTTAACTTGCCCATAGGATACGATAAGTTGCTTATAGTGATAGACCAAACAACATTCACGCTATCGCCTTTCGGGTCGAAGCTCCAGCTTCCCTCGCCTCCGCTACCATCCCCGAACTCAAGTTCATTCACGATTTTATTGTAAGGGTCGCTTTCGATAATCGTCATGCTCCCGCTTCCGATCTTTTCGCCATCCCAGCTCCTAATTGCCCCTGTTCCCCTTTCGCTTCCATCATAAGAGTTCACAATCGTACTGTCCGATTCGAAAGGAGACCAATTCTCCCAATTTTTAAGTTTGTTCACCTGGTGGAATACAGTTGCCGGACTTGCTTTAATGCTGATATCGGCTGAGACCGATGTTGTATCGGCCATAAATAGCGGAATTATAAATACAAGTGCCACTATTATTAAAATGATAATTCCTAATACTTTAAGTACTTTCATGATAAATAGATTTTGGTTTAACACCCCAAAGTTACAAAAATCGTAGTAACACCTCATAGATTCCATTAGTAAATGCAACTTTTACGGGCAAAAGATAGTTTTAAATGCTAGCCCTTCGCTCTCTTTGAGAAGTGGAGCGTAGCGAAACGAAGCAAAGAGAGCGAAGGGCTATTCCTTCACTCCAGATGCTTCT
>JAJRQZ010000142.1 GCA_024279935.1 Bacteroidota bacterium | reverse complement strand
GCCCCATGCTTCAGCGTGGGGTTATATATTTGAAATCTCAGTAGTTTTGGCGGAAATTTTGTGTTTTTCAAACAAAAATTGTGACAAAACGGATAGGTAACCAATGAGTTAATATTTTTCTCTACTGCTGAGTAGTAACAATATCTTTGCTAAAACACTAAAAGTATGACAAATAAAGAGTACATATTATCAGAAATGAAGCAACAGAAAAGGGAGTTGAAAAACCTTGGCATTGTTAGAATTGGACTTTTTGGTTCGTATGTAAGAGATGAACAGTCAGAAAAGAGTGATATTGATATTCTTATCGAATTTGAACCCGAAAAAGAAAACTTTGATAATTACATGTCTGTTTATGACATACTTGAAAATCTGTTTAGAAACGAAAAAAATGAAATTGTTACAAAAAATGGACTGAGTCCACATATTGGCCCTCAAATACTTAAAGAAGTTATTTATGCATAAAGACCCAATAGGGTATTTAAAACATATTTTAGACGAATGTAAGTATATCAAGTCTGTGATAACTCCTGAACTTGAAAAAAATGAATTGGACAATAATTAGCTTAAACTTGATATAAGAACCCGACTTTTTTTATGATTTTGCGATGGCTTCCTTTTTTTGTCAGATGCTTTCCAACATATTGAGGTAATTCTCATAGCGTGAGCTATTTATCCAGCCATCATCAACTGCTTGTTTTACAGCACAAGAGGGTTCGTTTACATGAAGGCAATTATTATACTTGCAACTAGCCTGATATTTCACTATCTCGGGAAACCTATGGCCAAGCTCTTGTTTCTCAAATTCCACCAAGCCCAGCTCCTTAATTCCGGGGCTGTCGATAATAAAGGAATCATCATCCAGCTTAAACATCTCGGCAAAAGTTGTAGTATGCATCCCTTTTGCATGATACTCTGAAACATCCCCCGTTTTCAGCCCCAAGCCAGGGTTGATCGTGTTTATCAGCGCTGACTTCCCAACCCCCGAATGCCCGGACAACAAACTTATTTTTTTATTGAACAAAGCCCTGAACAAATCCAAGTTGATTTCCTGCTTGACGGAAGTTTTCAGGCAGCGGTAGCCAATGCCCTCATAAATATTGATAAACTGCTCTAATTTGTTGCAATCCCCTGCTGTAAGAAGGTCAACTTTATTGAAAACTATCGTGCCGGGAATGTGGTAAGCCTCGGCAGTTACCATGAACCTGTCGATAAAGCCCATTGATGTGCGAGGTTGTTTTAGCGATACTATCAACACTGCCTGGTCGATATTGGAAGCAATGATATGGCTTTGTTTAGAAAGCTTTATCGACTTGCGGATAATATAGTTCTTCCTATCGTGAATCTTGATGATCGTATTTGTTTCTTGCTCATAATCAATAATATCGCCAACCGAAACCGGGTTTGTGGTCTTAATGCCTTTCACCCTGAATTTCCCTCTCAGCCTACATGCCACTACTTCGTTCTTACTATTTAAAACATAGTACCAGCTCCCGGTGGATTTCATCACCCTGGCTGTCTCAAAGCTCATGGAAAAAATTGTTCATTTAATTATCATTTAATTAGTGGCTAAAATTACAAACATTTATTATATTTGAGGCCTTTATAAACTTAATCTTAATAGATGACTATTTTTACTTTCCTATCATTTGCTGTTTCTCCGGTTGTTATATTCCTGTTAATTGCCTATTTGAAATTTAAATTTTCCATTAAAAGCCTCCAAAACATAATTAACGCTGTTATCTGGGGTGCCTTGGGAGTTGTTCTTTTGGTAATAGCAAATTACCTTATCGACCTGCAATGGAACGACAACTTGCGCAATATGCGCCGTATGGCGTTTTTCGTGTTTATAATAACCGCCTTTAGTTCCGAGATAGCCAAATTTGTGGCATTAAGATTCGGTTTTTTTAGGCTTAAGTCGTTTCAAAGCCCACTGGTCGGAATTATTTATGCCGTTTTTATCAGTATGGGATTTTCAGCGGTCGCCGTGGTTTTATACTCTTATGGAATAGTTGGCACAGAGACTAAATTCAATGACATGACATTGTTTTTGTACACTTTTCCCATTGCCAGTTTCACTCTTGGATGTGTGATGGGTTTTTTTGTAGGAATAGGCAGGCTACGCAAAAGTGGTTTTATCGATAATTCAACCGCTATCTTTGCAAGCACTTTTTTTCACGGGCTGTTCTATTTCTGCTTTATTACTCAAGATAAACGATTATTGATCTTTACCGGCATAGGGTTCTTTATAATCACCATAGCCTTAATCTTAAAAGCCATCAGCTTGAGTTCCGAAAAAAAATAAGCTGCTGCCGTTTCAAAAGCTTGTTTCCTTCTCTTAAATCTTTTTGAACAATTTGCCCGGCATGGCTTTTATCATGCCTTCAAATTCCAGTTTCAGCAATGTTGATGCAACGATTGATGGCCTTATCCCTGTAGTTATTGATATACGGTCAATACTTATTTCCTTATTTTGGCTGACACAGTCAAAAACACATTGCTCATCGTCATTTAATTCCACAAAAAGTTTTTGTTGAACAGAAGTTTTTACATCCGATTTTTCCCAGCCCATGAAATAAGTCAGGTTACTGCCGTTTTCAATTAGCGCTGCCCTATTTGTACGAATAAGATAATTGCAGCCAACGGATAATTCGTCGCCGGCGCGACCGGGAACGGCAAAGACGTCCCTGTTATACGAATTGCCAAGATCCGCGGTAATTATGGCTCCACCTTTCCTTCCCGACTCCACAACTATAACAGCATCGCTCATGCCTGCAACAATTCGATTGCGCTTCGGGAAATTCTCGCGATCCGGTTTAGTTCCCGATATGAATTCCGTGAGCAATCCCCCGTTTTCCATCATTTTATCGGCAAGGCGCCGGTTTTGCGCTGGGTAAACAGTATGGAGGCCATGACCTAAGACTGCTACCGTGGAAATCCCGTTTTCTATTGCCGACCTATGTGCGCAACTGTCGACTCCATAGGCTAAGCCACTTAATATCAACACTTCATAATCCTTTAAATGCGTACATATCCCGTTACAGATTTCTTTGCCGTAGCTGGTTGCCCTCCGTGTTCCAACTATGGATACCACCCTGCGGTTGTTTAAGGGCGTATTCCCCTTATAGTAAAGCATTATCGGGCTATCGTGGCAATTGCTTAATCGCGACGGAAAATCCTTGGATGTATAAAAAAGGGGAGTAATATTATTTTTCTCGATATACTTTATTTCTTCCTCCGCCCTTTTAAAAACCTGCTGGTTCTTAATGCTTGAAATGGCAACGGACCCAATATTCGGAATTTTCCCGAGAGCATTCCTGCTTTCTTTAAAAACCGCTTCAACGCCCCCGCAATGCGCTATAAGCTGTTTGCCGTTAACAGAACCTATCTTTGGGACCAAGGTTATTCCTATCTTATAAATCAAGTCATCAGGCATAGCTCAAATTTATGGATTTTTTGGTTTAGATTTGTATTTTATTTTGAAAAAAACAAAAAACATACTTGTTTGCCCCCTTGACTGGGGATTGGGTCATGCCACGCGCATAGTACCCATTGTTGAAATGTTGAAAAACAAAGGCACAAACGTGATAATTGCCGCCGACAACTCACCCATGGATTTCCTGAGACAAAGGTTTGCCGGTTGCGAATTTGTCAAATTACCCGGCTTTGAGCCGAAATATCCCAAAGGAAACAAAATGGCACTAAAAATGGCCCTTCAATATCCGTTAATGAAGAAGGCCGCCGCAAAGGCAAAAAAAGTATTGAGCTCAATAGTCGAAGACCGGTATATCGATATAATTATCTCCGATAACCGTTATGAGATATGCCATCCGAAAACCTACTCTATTTTAATCACGCATCAAATAAACATTCAAACCAAGGGTGCTCAAAATATTTTTAAGCCGATCATAAACAATCAGTTAAAAAACTATTTAATAAAATTCGATGAGCTTTGGATACCTGATGTAGAAGGTGAGGGGAACTTATCCGGCAATTTGTCGCATGGGACAAGAATCCCGAACCCTAACTATTATTATATTGGGCCCTTGAGCCGTTTTGCGAAATATGCCATTGATGACCTTCCCATAAAAAACGATCTTATGGTAATACTTTCAGGACCGGAGCCTCAAAGGAGCATATTTGAAGGGAAACTCGAATCGCAACTTTTAAGAACTGATTTAAAAACAGTTTTGTTGAGTGCAAGACCCAGTTGCTCAGAAATCGAGGAAAGCGCAAACATCCTAAAACTGCCACACCTACCCGATAAAGAGTTTGCAAAAGCAATAATGGAATCAAGGATCATTATCAGCCGCCCGGGATATTCCAGCTTGATGGATCTGGCGCATTTTGGCAAGAAGGCGGTTTTTGTTCCCACGCCCGGTCAAACGGAGCAGGAATATCTTGCCGAAAGATTTGGAAAAACCCATAATTATTTTTGGCAAGAACAAGATGCGCTCGACATACGCCAGGCAATAAAGGAAAGCCGAAAATACAATGCCCTCAAGCTCAGAAACGATTATAAAACCCTCAAGTGCAGGATTGAATCCCTAATAAGTTAGGGATTAAGGTATTGTGTTCTTAAGAAATACATTGTTAATCATTTTGGGATACATCAGGCCTCCGTTATTTAAAGAAGCAATAAAATACCCAGATAGGGGTATTTAACCCGATTAACAATTCTTCCTACTTTTGTAAAAAATAATACTATGTTAATTGTACGCGAAATGAAGCTGGCCGATGTAATCCATCACGATTACAATCTGGTTCCGGTAATAAACAGGTTCGATATTTCACTAGGCTTCGGCGACGGGACGATTAGGGAAATCTGCGAAGAGCGAGATGTAAATGTCGAGTTTTTCCTGAGCATCCTCAACACCTTCCACGATGTTCAATATTTCCCAAAAGATTATCTTAAAAGTTTTCCCGTATCGTTAATAATCAACTATCTGCGCAAGGCACACTCATATTATAGCGACGAGAAGATCCCGGAGATCAAATTGCTCATAAGCAAACTAATTCGCTTAAGCGGCAAAAACAACAAAACGCTTAATTTGATAAGCAACTTCTTCAACGACTATTGCAATGAGTTCGCAGCTCATCTGCTGAGGGAAGAAACTATTGTTTATCCTTATGTCTTAAGCTTGGAAAAAGCCCTGGCTGAGAAAAACGATAATGGGCTTGTCGATATGGAATTAATGAAATATTCCATTACAACCTATGAGGCAGATCACGAAGATGTGGAGGAAAAGCTTTTCGATATGAAAAGTTTGATGATTAAATATTTACCCCTTGAAAGCTCCGACAACTTGATGTTCGAGGAAATAAGCTATAGCCTTTTAAGGGAGTTGTTCGTACTGGAGAAAGAATTAAGCGAGCATTCGAGGATAGAGGACTTGATATTGGTGCCAAAGGTAGAAGGCATGGAAAAGCACTATAAATCTGGTAGATAAAATGGGCGCGCTAAAGAACATTATACTTGTCGAGAACAACTTCCTCCTAAGATCCGGCATAGAGGGCCTAATTCTCGAGCTGCCCGGGTTGCTGCTGAAAGAGGTTTTCGACGGCAAGGAGAAAAACCTTTATAGGAAGCTGATAAACAAAAAACCCGATGTCATCATTATCGACCCAAATGCTCTTGGGCACAATTTTATAAGTATCATTTCAAAACTACAGGAAGAGGCTGGCATCATGCTAATTGGTTTGTTGGGAAGTGATTGCCCCGAAAATATTTCTTCCAGGTTTAAGAACCACCTGCCCCTGGAAGGAAACAAACATTTATTGCTCCAAAAGCTTCGCGAGGCATGTGGGAAAGACGCAGTCTACCCAACAAACAAAAAAACACAGGCGGACAGCCGTTTATTATCGGCCAGGGAAATAGATATATTGAGGGAAGTCGTGAAAGGGCTTACCAACCAGGACATTGCCGACAATCTTTTCCTGAGCATCCATACCGTAATGACCCACAGGAAAAACATAAGCAGGAAATTGAGCATTAAAACCGTATCAGGATTGATGGTCTACGCACTCATGAACAATATAGTGGACATCAATGAAATGGGCTAAGCGATTATTTTAATATTTTTTCAAGCAAAAAGGTCTCCCGATTTTTTATAGTTTTACCATCTCTGTTTCAAAGAAAATCATTAATAATGAAATCATTCTCAATAAAAGAAATTAACGAAATAGTAAAAGGCGAGCTGGTTGGCAATACGGACCACTTAATCGAAGGCCCTGAACAACTGGACATGGCAAGCAAAAACCAGATAACATTTATAGGCAGCCGGAAGTTTGCCCGCCAATGGCCCGATTCAAAGGCTTGTGCCGCTATTGTTGACTCGAAAATAAAACTAGAGCCGGGAGTCAACCGTGCTTTGATAAAAGTAAACAATGCCGACTTGGCCATGGCCAGGTTGTTGGAGGTTTTCGACCCGGGGCCACCCGAATTCGATGACGACATTCATGAAGGAGCATTTATACATTCAACCGCTGGTATCGGCAAGAACTGCAAAATCGGCGCCGGCTGCTATGTCGGGAAGAACGTTGTTCTGGGGGATGGTGTTATGCTTTACCCACACGTTACCGTTCTCGACGATACCAAGATCGGGAAAGGGACCATAGTTTGGTCCGGAACGGTAATCCGCGAAAGAACTGAAATAGGGCAATTTTGTATTTTCCACAGCAATGTGAGCATTGGAGCCGACGGATTCGGATACAGGCCGAGGGAGGACGGAATGGGTCTTGCCAAGATTCCCCAAATAGGCAATGTGGTTATCGGCAATGCCGTTGAAATAGGCGCCAACTCTTGTGTTGACCGGGGTAAATTTTCTTCTACCGTCCTTGGCGACGGATGCAAAATCGACAACCTTGTTCAGATAGCGCATAATTGTATTCTGGGGCGTTCATGCATAATGGCCGGAAATAGCGGGCTCGCAGGTTCCGTAACCCTTGGCGATGGCGTGATCATAGGAGGCAGCGCTTCGATAAAAGACCATACAACCATTCATTCAGGCGCCATCGTCGCAGCAGGGTCGGGAGTGATGAACGATGTACCCGCCGGGAAAACGGTTTTGGGCTATCCGGCAGGCGATTCAAGGGAAGTTCTTAAACAATGGGTTGCCCTGCGCAAACTCGCAAAATAATTGTCATGGAAGATCATGTATTTAAACTAGAGATGAAAGTTCGTGATTATGAATGTGATTTACAGGGAGTTGTAAACAATTCTGTTTATCAGAACTATCTGGAGCACACAAGGCACGAATATTTAAAATCGATAAAGATCGACTTTGCCGACCTAACCGAAAGGGGAATAATCCTGATGGTCAAAAGGGTTGAAATAGATTATAAAAGGCCGTTGAAAAGCGGCGACAAATTTGTTTCCGTTCTTAGGATGGAAAGAATCTCGCCATTGCGTTTCGGCTTCGTACAAAACATCTACCGGCTGCCCGATGAAAAGCTCATGATAAAAGCCTTGGTGATAGGTACTTCCGTCAATAAGCGGGGAAGACCCGAATTACCTGAGGAACTGATAAAAATTTGGGGGCTCGAATAAGGTCAATCCGATTTCTTTTTTGGTTTAAAATACTTGCGGTTTCTCTGAGCATAGTTGCCGCCACCCTTATTCCCTGCTTTCCTGGCCCATGTCCCGGGCTTTTGCCTTACTGCTTTTACGGCAGGTTTCAACAGCCCTTCTTTAGCATCGTCAGGATAAGGATGGCCTTCCACAATACTTATATTCTGACCTATTAATTTCTCGATGTCCCGCAAATACGGTCTTTCTTCAACATCGCAAAACGAAATCGCAATTCCGCTCTTCCCCGCCCTTCCCGTTCGTCCAATCCTATGCACATAAGTCTCCGGAATATTCGGCAAATCGTAGTTAATAACATGCGACATGGCTTCCACATCTATGCCTCTGGCCGCTATATCGGTGGCGATCAATACTTTAATTATGCCGTCTTTAAAATTCTTCAAGGCTTTCTGTCGTGCCGCCTGCGATTTGTTCCCATGGATGGCATCGGCCTTTATCTTAGCTCTGCCAAGCAGCTTAACAACTTTGTTTGCCCCGTGCTTGGTGCGCGAAAAAACCAAGACCGAGTCAATATCATATTTCTGCAATAAATGGCTCAGCAGCTTCACCTTGTTCTTCCTACTAACAAAATACACCGATTGCTCAACTTTTTCGGCCGTGGTCTGCTGAGGGTTTATGCTTACTTTTTTAGGGTTGCCAAGAATAGCACCCGAAAGTTTGACGATGGCTGGCGGCATTGTTGCCGAAAAGAACAAAGATTGTCTTTTAACAGGTATTTTTTGGATGATTTTACGGATATCATGGATAAAGCCCATGTCGAGCATGTGGTCGGCTTCGTCAAGAACAAAATACTCGATATTGCCGAGCGAGATAAAACCTTGTTGCATAAGGTCAAGCAACCTGCCTGGCGTTGCCACCAACACATCGACCCCGGCCCTAAGCGCGCTGGTTTGAGGGTTTTGGTTTACACCGCCAAAAACAACGGTGTTTTTTACGCCTGTATATTTTCCATATTTGGTGAAACTGTCGGCAATCTGCAACGCAAGCTCCCTGGTAGGTGTAACTATAAGCGCCTTTATATCCCGCTTGCCACTTTTCGGCCGCTCGTCGAGATAAATATGCTGCAATATGGGTATGGAGAAGGCAGCTGTTTTCCCAGTCCCGGTTTGAGCGCAACCTAATAAATCGTGCTTATTAAATAAAATGGGGATGGATTGTTCCTGTATTGGGGTTGGTTTTGTATAGCCTTGTTCTTTTAGAGCGCGCAAAATAGGCTCTATAATTTCTAAATCTTTGAATATCATCTGTTTAATTAAATAATGGCGGCAAAGGTAGTCTTTATTGTCAAACAATGGATTTTAAATTGCTTATGGCAAGGGCAAACTCAGAATTTCCACCTGATAATTTTTATCATTCAGTGATTTGAGCAATGCTCCGCCCTAATTGAAGCAATACCGGAAACAAGTTGTCATGGTATAGCGCAACGCCCTATCAAACATGGGAATAAACATTCGGGTTAAATCTGCAGCTTTGAGCGGAAAGTGTGGGCTTGCCCCGGGCAACCATCGTTGAAACCCCCAAACCAATCAAGTCATCCGCCCCTTTTATACACTTTTGTCCCGCATGTAGGAACACCGATTTAAATGTTAATCAACATCCTCAAACTCAAGGGCGTCATCATACACTTTAGGACTAAGTCCCATGAGCGAAATAATCTTGCCGGACAGCAAACCCGCCAATACCGCAATTATAATAGTTATTGCGATTCCTTTAAGCTGCGAGGCCGGATTCAAGCCGTCAACAACAACAATGGCTGCCAATCCGCCAAAAATGCCTGGCAAGCCGTGAAGATTGGAAACCCCGCAAGAGTCGATAATTTTATGGAAATTTTGTTGCTTTTCCTGAAGAACACCAAAACCAATAGTAGAAATTGCACCGGCGACAAGGCCTATTACCATTGCCTCAAAGTGAGTAGCATGATCGAAAGTAGCACCTATTGCTACACCTCCTGCAAGAGCCGCATTAGCAATATCAGCTGCGCTTATCTTTCCCCTTATGGAAACAGAGGCGATATATGTTGCTATGGTAGAGCCGCTTAAGGCAATAAAGACATTTACCACCGAAGCAGGAACAAGCTCAACAGGAACTAGTGCAGCACAGAAACTTGGCCAAAATACCCATAGAACCATACTTCCTAAAAGCGAAAACCTGTCGGATGTGGCATCTGATTCTATCGGCTCTTCCATTTGCGCCCTACTGGTCAAACTGATAGCGGCAGAAATGCCAAAAATAGCACCAAAAGAGTGAATTACTATTGAACCACCGGTATCGGCAACAGTTCCAACAAACTGAAAATAATCTTCAACTACAACCAACTCATTTAAGATATAGAAAGGGATAAACAAAATACCTAGCAATATGTATTGATGCATCTTAATCCTTCCCAACAAAGCACCGGCGGCAATCAATAAGCTTGCGGCTCCGAACTCAGCGAGGATAAATTGCTCGATTTCCCCTTTAGCCTCAAAAATACCCAATGCCTTAACTGCCAAATACATTGGCAACGAGACGCTTACAAGTAAAAATGTTGCTGTTAGCGCCGAACGCCCATACTTTTTTACAAATACCATTAAGAAGCCGAAACCTAATAATAACATAGCCATTATGTGAATGGCCCTATTATATTGCTGTACCTCTAAAATTGATGATACCGTATTGTTTATATCCTGACTATAAGCGTTTGCCACAAATCCAAAAACCGCTGCCAAAAGGGCAACAAACTTTGTATAATTCCTTTTCATCTTCTTTAAAGTTTGGTAAAAAAAGTCAAAATTACAGTTTACTTTGAATATGTGTGAAATAATTCACACATTTAGGGTATTTTAGAATGCATCTAAATCAAGCGTATGTGCCTTAGCAAGCCTTCATTCTGATTATCTGACGTTTAACGCTGTTTTTCTTTGAAACATCTAATTGGTTTCATTGCTCGCAAAGGCTCTCAAGTCGCTACTCAAGGAGCATAACAAGAGCGTTTTGGGTTTGAAGCCCACAAAATTACACCCATTATTTATAGGTATTGAATTTCACCACCTTATCAAAGGATTTACGTACCTTCTTCCGATGCAGATATCCGTCCGGAGTATAACCCATGGTAATGAGCAAAGGTATATTTTTATTTTCCGGGACATTAAGCAAGGCTTTCACTTTTTTCTCGTCGAACCAACCGAGCATGCATGTCCCCAAACCAAGTTCGGCAGCTTGTAGGCAGATGTTCTCGGCGGCGATGCCAATATCGATGAGCGCATAATCCTTGTCCTTTATCCTACCCCCTATCTCGGTGAGGATCTTCTTTTTTTCCTGAACTATTGCTATGATTACCGAGGCCTGTGGCACGAACATATTGAAGGTTTTCAGTGGCCCATAGCTGGCATGGGCCACCTTTCCCCTTATGTCTTGCTCATTAATGACAACAAACGTCCAGGGCTGAGAATTGCTTGCCGACGGCGCCATGCGTCCGGCTTCCAGGCACCTCAAAAGCTTTTCCTCCTCTACTTCCCTTTTTATATATTTCCGGTCGCTTTGCCGAAGCTCAATTAAATCCAGTAATTCCATTTTATTAAAATTTAGCGCAATTTAGGGGTTATATATTTCTCGAACACACAAAACGCGAAAGCAACAAAGTTACGGCAAAAGACCAGAACAACTTAAACCTCAAGAACCCTATCCAGCATCAACTGAATCAGTTTTTGCATACTAGAATGATAATCGGGGCTGAATTTATTGCTGATGCGATTGGCTATAATATTACAAACAGTAAGTGCCTCATGGCCCAACATGGCTGATAATGAGTATAGTGCGGAGGTCTCCATTTCAAAATTCGTTATCCGGCTTTCACCGTATTCAAACTTTCTAGCTCTATCGATTATAGTGTTGTCGGTAGTTTTCAAACGGAGCTCACGACCCTGTGGAGCATAAAAACCCGGTGCTGTCAACGTAATTCCTTTTCTTAGGTCATGTCCCAATATATTGAGCAAATAATCCGAGGACTTGATCGCATAAGGTTTCGGTAAGTCCTCGTCCCAATTCATTTGATTGATAAAGCTAGCCGTCATTTCCCTTTCCATCACAAAAGGCCCGTCCTCATAAAAGTATGCCAAACCGTCCAATCCGAGCGCATACCGCGAAACAATATACGAATTATCGACGGGGATGTCTTCCTGCAACGCGCCTGAGGTACCAATCCTGATAAGGTTCAGGCATGTTTTTTCTTCCTTCTCCAATTTGCTCTCAAAGTCAATATTGAAAACTGCATCCAGTTCATTAACAACAATTTCTATATTATCAGTACCCATCCCCGTTGACAGCACACTAAGGTGCTTCCCTTTATAAGTCCCTGTAAACGTGTTTATTTCACGGTTCGATGTTTGAAATTCTATTTCATCGAAATATTCTGCAATTATCCCTGCCCTTGCAGGATCGCCAACTAAAAATATAGTATCGGCAATCTGGCCCGGCTTCAAATTAAGGTGGTAAACAGCACCTTTATCGTTTAATACAAGTTGAATGGCTTCTTTCATCCTAAATTATTTAAGTTTGCAAAAATAGCAGAATTTGGGATAGGTACCGAAATGTATCGCTTAAGCGAGACTGAACATATCCTAAATTGAAATCATTTGTAACTATTCAGCATCAATGACTAGCTACAAATCCTTTCTTGAACAGGGAAAAAACATTAAAAAATGAATGCGGAAATTATCAGCATTGGAGATGAGCTTTTAATAGGCCAGGTTGTGAACACCAATGCTTCCTGGATGGCTGCCGAGCTTAATTCAGCAGGCATAAACGTTTTAAGGATAAGTGTTGTTCCTGACGATGCCGGACAAATAAAAGCGGCAATAAATGAAGCGGCAACAAGAGCGGGCATCATACTTCTAACAGGCGGTTTGGGACCCACAAAAGATGACATCACGAAAAAGGTGTTGATAGACTTCTTCGGGTCGAAGCCCATATTCCACGAGCCTACCTTCAATCATATAAAAAACCTTTTTGCTGCCCGCAACTACCCGCTGAGCGAAGCAAACCGCCAACAGGCGGAAATTCCCGACAACTGTATCCCTCTTCCGAATCGGCTTGGTACGGCAGTTGGGATGTGGTTCGAGAAAAACGACAAGGTTTTTGTCTCGATGCCCGGTGTTCCCTTTGAGATGAAAGCTTTGATGAAAGAGCAAGTAGTGCCGCGTTTAAAAAAGAAATTCAAGACAACCTTTATTGTCCATAAAACCATAATGACCTCAGGCATAGGCGAATCGCTACTGGCAGAAAGAATCAAGGAATGGGAGGACAATCTCCCGCCTGCCATCAAGCTTGCCTACCTTCCGCAACCAGGCATAGTGAGGCTCAGGCTTTCGGCCTCAAGCCGCAATAAAGAAAAAACAGAAGCGCAAATAGAGCATCAGTGCGAGCAGCTGAAAAACTATGTCCCCAAGGCTATTTTCGGTTATGACGATATTAGCATGGAAGAAAGCTTGGGCAATTTATTGAAGAAAAGAATCTAACTATTTCCACTGCCGAAAGTTGCACGGGTGGATATATTGCACATCTGCTCACAAGCATAGCGGGCAGCTCCGAATATTTTAAAGGGTCGATAGTATCATACTCAAATAGTATTAAAATCGAGCAATTGGGCGTTGCTGCATCCGATATTGATAAACATGGTGCCGTGAGCCGGCAAGTTGCCGAACAAATGGCATCGGGGGCAAAAAAAAGACTTAAAACAGATTATGCAATTTCCACCTCCGGGATAGCCGGGCCCGGCGGCGGGTCGGAAGAAAAGCCTGTTGGCACGGTTTGGATCGGGATAGCAGGCCCGAACGGCGTAAAGGCCAAGCTTTTTCATTTTGGCGAGCACCGTGGCAGGAACATTCGCCGCTCAGCACTTATGGCACTCAATATCCTGAGGTTGGAGATTCTGTAATTGCTCAAACGAAAAAAGCCGCTCCCGCAGCGGGAAACGGCTATAATATCTCAAAATACCAAGTCTCGTATTTAACCTATTGGTTAAAAAGGTGTTATCGTCAAGCCAACGGAGATTGGCCGCAGTTCGGGACCCACATTCCTCTTAAAAACATCGGAGATCTGATAATAACTGTACAGGCTTATGAACTTATAACCTATTCGCAAAGTAGGGCCATAGGAAAAGCCTTCAAGTTGTCTGATATCTTTGGATTTTTCCTTTACACCGATACGAACATCATAACGGTCGCCAAAATATTTTTCTTTGGAATCTATCTTCCAGCCTACTTTAAAGCCAACGGTAACCTTAAATCCATTATCGAAACGGACTTTGAACTCAACAGGCAAGTCCAGATACACTATATTGATCTTGCTTCGACGATAAATCACGCCATCCGGAATTGGCGTAAAGTGTATAGTGTCGGCTTTAACATCGTCAATGCGCGATTTTGAGTACATATTATGGTTGCGGATCCCCAAGCCAACGGAAAAAGAAGTCATGCTTTCGCCCAGCTGGAAGTTGAACATGCCAAAAGCAGTTGCCCCCTGATGGATAGTCCTAAGGTCGATATCCGCAGGGGCTCCCAGCCATATATCGGTAAAAGCATCGGCGCCAACAGTGAACTTCTTTTTAATGGCATCGCTAAGTCCTTGGGAATATGAACTTTGCCCTACAAAAACGGATACTATCAAAAGTAAAGCTATTTTTTTCATACTTAATATTTTTTGCAAAGATAATATTGCTGTCTATTCTTTTATTAAACTGTTTAATAAGTTTTTTATTTTCGAGGAATTCCATCTTGCGGCACCATTCTTGCTAACCACTATCTTACCATTTTTGTCGATAATATAGGTTGCCGGAATGCTTTGAGTTTCAAAATCGGGAGGCAAACTTCCCGAAAAATAAACATTAAGATCCTGATAATTATGCTTTTAGACAAATGCATCGACAAGGCCTTTAGCATCGTTGGTTACCATAACAAAATTCACGTGCTCGCCAAATTCCGACTGCAGCTCGGCAATGCCAGGCATTTCGGCAACGCATGGCGGACACCATGTTGCCCAAACATTCAGGAATACCGGTTTTTGGTTAAGCTCCTTAAACATTACTTTACCGCCTTCTTTGTTCGTCAGCTGCCAGTTAGCACTGCTTGCACCTATCATGACTTGCGCTTCCGCATCAAGTGTTGAAGGCGGAAAGGAAGCTAGCTTTATAAAGAAAGCGCTAAGCTCTGTCCGGGTCCCCGGATTTATCAGTAAAACTATGAGGATAATAAATACAAGATCGCTAACTATTCCGAAAGCAGATTTCTTTTTAAAATATTTTTTGGGATATTCCTTAATATTGAAGGCCATGATAAATATTAAAGGTTTGATCTTCTATCAAGGAGCTCGTTAACCTGATCTTCGGTCAAACCGGGGGATTTCAATAGTTCATCAATCTTTTCCCTCTCCGTTTTACCTTCAATTTTCTTGATTTCATCTTCTATAACGGCTTCCTCTTCATCCTTGATTTCTTCCGGGAAACCGTCATCTCCAACTTCTTGTTTAAGCTGCTGGATAAGAGCCCTGACCATTTCCTTTACGGGTTCGCCGAACTGCCCTTGAAGCTGACTGCTAAGCTGATCTTTCATATTTTCATAATTTGAGAAGAAAAACTCAAATTGCTTCATCATACCTTGGTTTAAACCGGGCACATCTTCGATCGACTTATCTTTTATCAATCTGTTGAACAATCTAAAAAGCTCGTCCAAATCTCTTTTAAACATTTCATCTTCCATACGGCTGCAAAATTAATAATATTTATTTTGTCAAAATCAATACCGATTTTAAAAGAACTGAAAATGTGTCGGTTTTGTTCTCGATTTAGGAAACATTAACAGTATAAGACACAAAATGCGACACAAAACCCTTGAGCCGCATTTTTATAGATATGTTTTGGGCACTACTGGACCAAAGGACTTTCGTTAACTTGCAGCACCGATTTATCGGCAACGTCATAAATAAATGCCACGATATTGCAATTTTCAGGAAGCCAGTCGGTACCGTCGAAAGAGATCTCGTAAGTTTTTGTAATTGTTTGCCCCGGTGTGGCCGAGCCAGTGACGAAACCCTCACCCCAATTGCCGTTCAACACTTTACGCAGCACGTGCATGTGCTCATAATCCAATATTGTACCGACAACGCCAATTGAAGCGTCATTGTTTTTCTGGGGTTTTATGATATGGTTTTCGGTAAGGCAGACGATAAGATTATAATCGCCAACGGTATTACCGACAAACTCGCCATCAACTTTAGTTGTGAGCTTATTTGTTGAAGGGTTGAAAACATTGAATATATTTATGTTAACGGGCGAATTTTCCCCAAGCACCTTATTTGCCTCCTCAGCCCACTGGCCGGGGGCAAGCACATAGTTTCCATCGTAATTAACACGATTGACAAGGCCGTTCGGGTTTGAGACGATACCAAAGAAGTTGTTCCATTCCTCTCCTGCTTCCGTCCTAAAATCATAAGCGAAGTCGGAGCCGGGAAGCGGTTCGGCAAAAAAGCCGGCATGAACGGACACGATTATGATCCTGTCTTCGCAATTAGACTGTATTTCATGGGCCGTTATAGCTGCCCCGGGGCAGTTTACACAGGTATGTCCCGTATAATCCTCGATCAATACTTTTTTGTTCCCGCTCAAACAATCAAAACCACTTTGATATGGGGGCTCTACTTTATCGCATGACGCAAAAGTAATTGCAATAATTATAGATATGACTTTTATGATTCTCATTTTAATTTGGTTTAGAAGTTAGTAGAAACCGTTAAAGACAAACCACTGGCAGCAGGAACCTGGCGGCAAACTCCTCCAATGCACACAATTCCTTCGCGCTGGCGACCATAAGCAATCTGAAACCTTGTTGTCTCCCGGGTGTAACCACCGGCTACCGAGAAATAATGAACCTGGTCGGTTTTGACTGGATTACCATAGTTATACTGGTCGGTAACAGAGACAAACCAATGAGGCGAAACAGTATATTCAAGCAGTAAAGCTGCCCAGTCGCCCATATCCTCTTTAGTCCAAAGACCCTGAATCTCAGTCCTCAACGACTTTCTTGAAGTGAACTTATATGTAATATCGGCAACTGCGATCCGGGAACTAACAACAGGCTCTCCCGGATGGCCTTCAATGGTTGCGATATCATAAGTTTGATACATATATTGAATGATCGCTTTCCATTTTCTGTTAAACTTCTTGTCGATGGTAATATTAAAATCCCTCCAGAAAACATGATCGCCGAATTTAAAAAAATCAGAGGCATAGCCCAATGTCCCTTTCTGGTTGATAAAAGTTGTATCGTCAACCTGATCACGGACGATATCATTTATCTGGGAATATTCAATGGCAATGCCCATACCGTATTTTCCGCCTAATTTACTTTTCTTAGGTACTTTATAATTAACCAGTAACTGAAATCCCATTTCGCCATTTGGCTGCGTAGCATAAGGGTACATTGAAGTTAAAGCGTAGGCATGAGTTTCGGATATCGGAGGCAGATAACTAATATCCAATGCATTAACTGTAACGTCCCTGTCTGATTTATAACTAAAATTATCAATTCGCTTTACCTGTGCGAATAATCCCAATCCTTTGGTCGAATAGCTTAATGATGCCAGGAACGCTTCCCCGTCCTTGTAAATATAATTATTTATGGCCGACGGGTCGTTGATCTTGTATGCGTATTCCGTTGACAAATTAAACTTTCCTAAACCAATATTTGCCCTTCCGGCAAAAGACGCAACGTTTTCAGGTAATTTATAAATCGGGTTGGCGTCAATTTGATATTTACTTACCATGCTCCCGCCGAGGACAACTCTTAATTTAGAATCTGACATGGAAGCAAACAGTTCGTTAAAATTCATTTCGCCGTCCAAGCCTCTTACTGTCCCGCGCCCGTTTTTAACATATTTATCCCAAAATTTCCGTTGCGATCCGTAAACGCCTTTTAAAATCAGGCCTCTTATGGGCTGGTAAATAAGCCTTACTCCATTCAATGCATTGTCGTAGCCAAGGGTCCATTCCTCGTACGACCTCAGCACCAGGCCATTGCCGAATTGCTCATAAAAACTCCCGGCCGTAATACTAAATTTCTCATCGGTAAAAGAAACATACATATAAGGAAAACCATCGCCGTCCAGAGAAGGGTCGAAGCCGGCAATAGGGCTCAAATAAGCTTCGTAGCGCAATCCTGCCGAAAGGTTCCCAAGGGTATAAATGATGTTTCCAAATCCGTTTAAACCAACTCGATGGCCATTTAATAATGAGTCGGTTATTCCCAAAGCCTTATCGGATTGGTAGTATTGGCCATCGACTTGAAAGCTGCCATGCACCTGCGATTGATCCAACACATTGCCGATTTGGGCCTTCAACGATAAAACACTGAATACGCTTAATAGCAAAAAGGCAATAAAAGTTATTCTCTTCATAGTGTATTTATTGACTGTTTATCTATTACTTCTCACTGACACTTTCGCCTTTGGCAACTTTTTTTACCAATTCGAAGAGTTCGTATTCGCTGCCTTCATAATAAGAAGTATGCTGGTAAACTATTTTCCCGTTTCCGTCGATAAGGAAAGTATGAGGGATCATATTAACGTTCATTGCACGTTTTAAATCGCTATTGGGGTCAAGCAAAACCTCGAATTCCCAATCTTTTCCGCTCACGAAGGGCATAACTTTTGCTGTTGAGCGCGCATCGTCGATGGAGATGGCATATATCTTAACTCCTGTTTTCTCTTGCCAATCTTCATAGTTCTCGTTAAAGGCGTCCAGTTCTTTTTTGCATGGTTTACACCACAAAGCCCAAAAACTAATGATCATAGGTTTTCCGTTGTTGGTAAGGCTCTGAAAATTAACCGTCTGACCATCCAAGGTTTTAATGTTTACGGATGGCAGGTTTGTGTTTTGTGATTCGTTTTGAGAAAACGAGGCCAATACCAAAAGACTAAAGATACCGGCGATAATTAAATTCTTCATATCAAAAGTGTGTTTTATTTTTATCTATGTAAAACTGCTGCTACTGACAACCCAATAATTTTGTAAGTTGCATAAAAAAGATTTAGCGGGAATATAACATTTACGAGAAAAAACTATGTTACAAAAACTTCAAGCAACGAACTCTCCACGGAAGGGTTCATTGCAAGGTTATCGATGGAAGCCGGGACCAAGAGCGTTTCTCCCTTAACGACACCTATCTCGCCCCCGTCCCATTTTATTTTTAAGCCCCCCTCCGTAACTATATAAATCACAAAACTGTCGAGTTCGGTATAATTTTTTATAACTGCTTTGTCAAGATTTATAATTCTTGTTGTAAAATATTCACTGTCAACAACTTGATTTGTTTGGTTCAGTTTATTGCCATATTTGGTTTTATATTCCTCATGATATTCGAAGTCGATGGCATCAAGAGCCTCCTCAGTATGAAGTTCACGATACATCCCGTTGGCATCTATTCGATCCCAATCGTAAATACGGTATGTTGTGTCGGAAGTTTGCTGTATTTCAGCCAACAAACAACCGGGCCCCAAAGCATGGACCCTGCCCGCGGGAATATAAAAAACATCGCCTTTTTTTACTTTCTCGAAATTCAATATCTCTTTAAGGGTTTTATTTTCAAGGTGATGCACATACTGTTCCTTATCCGTTTTTTTATTGAATCCAGCAATTAAAGTTGCATCATCATCTGCATCAAGCATATACCACATCTCGGTCTTGCCGAAACCGATATTCCTTTTTTCGGCAAGCTCGTCGTCGGGATGTACCTGAATCGATAGCCAGTCGTTTGAGTCGATAAATTTTATAAGCAGCGGGAATTCGTTACCAAAACGGTCGAAGACCCTGTCGCCAACGAGCTCGCCCATATAAATCTCAACAATTTCGTTCAGTTCGTTCCCGGCCAGGAAACCATTATCAACGAGGGTCTGCTTACCTTCCACCCCTGACATCATCCATGCTTCCCCACAATTGGGCAAGTCGCCAAAATCTATTCCCAGTGATGTCTTTATCTTTTGCCCGCCCCATATTTTATCTTTAAAGACGGGCTTGAACTTCATTGGATACAAACTGTTCATAAACTTATTTTTTAACGCTACAAAGTTATGAAAAAAAGATATGCCCAAATGGAATGGGGCGTTCGCATTTTCCGGTTGCCTAAGATGAAGCAAACTTCAAAAGGAATGGGATTAATGGATATTCATCAAGCTAGCATATCAGGTTTCTTGTTTCCTCAAATGCGGTACGGGTCCCGAAAACCAGGAGGATATCGCCAATTTTCAAGTATGTATCGCCATGAGGGATGAAAAAGCTGTTCTCGCGGCGTATCATCATCAATATCGCACTCCTGTGGAACGGGATTTCCTTAATCATGGAACCGTCGATCCTTTTATTGGTAAGCTGTATCTCCTCCACGCTGAAATTCTCGAACGACTCTACAAGGGCATGATATGTAGTTGGCCTGATTATCAGATTCTCGATGGCCGTGGCCAGGATCTGTGTTACATCGATGGTTTCAATGCCCAGCTGTTTGTATTTATATTCAAGAGGGAACTTGCTAACTCTTGAAATAATGTTCTCATGATGAAACTCGTTTCGCAACAAACGGCTTATTTTCAGGTTCTCTTCATCGTTACCGGTTTCGATAACAACGTAATTATCAGGAGTAAGCTTCAAATCCTCAATCGTTTGCACGCTTGTGCCGCTGGCATGTACGGCATTTAGGCCCTTGTTGATTATTTCATTATAACGTTCGAGGTCTTCTTCAATCAATATTGCTTTCTTGCCATGAAGATTTAAGCGCCTGGCAAGCAAAACCGCAGTGCTGCTACCGCCGATAATTATTGTCTTACTTCCCTCGGTAAGTATTTTAGGCGATATCCAGCTATAAATTACCGGCGAGACAAAACAGGTGATAATTGCCATAATAATTATACTCGAGTTAATGCCTGTGGTGATAACCCCCAACCTGAGACCGATGGCGGCGGCGGCAATTATTAAGCTTAAGCGCGATGAAATCAAGAACCCACCCGAAATCGCTTTTCTCAGCCCAAACAATCTCTTCCAAAGCAACGAAGGAATTACTTTAATGGCCAACAACGAAATCAGGAACAAGCTTAGGAAGATCAATAATGAAGAGTCGAACTCCTTTAGGGCGGCAGGGTCGAAATTTGCCCCAACCATTATGAAGAAAAAGGGGATAAAGAAGCCAAAGCCCATGCCGTCGAGCTTGATGAGCATGAGCGAGCGCTCGCGGTGCAACATGCTGGAGAGCAGCAAACCGCTTAAAAAGGCACCCAGCAAAACCACCTCTTCACCAATATATTGTGAGATTACGACAAAAATCATAATGATCAACAAGGCGCCGCGGATACGGATCTGGGATGCTGCCTGCGATAACTGATAGCTCAACTTCTTGAAAACCGTAATATCCTTTAATTTATTTATCAGTTTGTAAAAAATAAAGAAGACTATAAAAAGCGCCAGTATGTAAAGCAATTTATAATGAAATCCGTTCTTGATGATAAAAGCCGTAAAGGTGAACAGGATTATGCTTAAGATATCGGCAACGGCAGCACTTATGATAATCATCTGCCCGAAACGGCTGTTAATCTCACCCCTGTCTTTTAACACAGGCAAAACTATTGCCACAGAGGTAGTTACCATTATCAACGAGAAATACCATACACTCGGGATATCAATGATTTGCGAAAGGCCTAAACTGGCAAAATACGATAACACTATTGCTATGGCAAACTGTGCCAGACCAACCAGGAGCGGATTTTTCAAAAAACGCGAAGCGGTTATCCGATGGTGAGGCAGGGAAGCGATAATCTGATCCACATCAATTTCCAGCCCGCTCAGAAACATCAGGAAAAGAAAGCCGAACAGGGCCAGGAAGTCGAGTATAATAAAGCTTTCGTGACCGAGATCATTAAAAAAAAACCTGGCAGCGACAAACCCCAGGACAATTTCGATGATTACGATAGGGATTTTTTTCAATTTAAGTACCGAAAGAAGGATCGGTGTAAACCATGCTATTGATGCCACTATGAGCAATGGGTAAAAATCATGGTGAAACGATATGTTCAACAGCATACAAACTGGTTTTTTATGATTTCATTTATGCAAAGATAAACTTATCTAGCCTGTATTATCAGCAAAAAAAACCAAACAACAAATTTATGGTGGCTTTTTGTAAAATAATGAATTATCGGTCCGGTTTTACAAATCGTTTACTTATACTTGTTGATTTATCCTCGTCTTTTATTAATAAGAGGTAAACACCACTTTTAAGCCCTGAAACAGAAACAGAACTTTTAGATCCTATTTTTTGTGAAAGCAGCATCTTGCCCTCATGCGAATAAACAGATACCGAACCGTTTATAATATTGCCGGATATATTTATTCTATTGGAAACAGGATTTGGGAGAACGGATATATTCTGTATTACAATCTCATCTGTGCCAACAATTTGATTTACATTAACCCGATCTGTAACTATCTTGCAATCAGCCGTTTCAATAATTGCCACATAAATACCTGTTTCCGTAGGTGTATAGCTTATGGCATTCTGACCTGAAAATTCCGAAATTGTATCCCCGTCAGGATTCAATACATCATGATACCGAAGATATTTGTCAGCATCCAATTCTTGGGAGTAAATAGCAGTGCCGTCAAATAGCAAACCCGGGATTGGATTTTTGGTACTACCACGAATTTAATGGAAAATTTTAATTTAGCGAAAAAAAGCAGAAATGTTCACACACCAATTTTTCGATTTATTGCTAAATTTAAATGATGACTGGCAAGTAACAGATGTAGATGCTGATTATAGGCTG
>JAJRQZ010000141.1 GCA_024279935.1 Bacteroidota bacterium | reverse complement strand
TCCGGAAAAAACGGTAACCTGGTCTGGGGCATAATGGTATCATTTTAAAATCACAGGTGCAAATGTAATAAAATTTGACATTGTGTTTTTGTTCAGTACGTTATGACTTTAAACCGGTGATACGGGTCAGTTGTTCTGAAACTGGCAGTAAAATATTTTGATGACAACAACATTCTCCTTCCCGAAAAGTATTTTACTGTCATAGACTTTATAATAAAGGCAAAGGAACTCGACCCCGACCTAGTTGTTTACAAAGATGCTTTATCGTTTATTATCGACGAAAGGGAGAAAGTTCGCCGTAAAGAGCTGGTGGCAAGGGTTTTCGACAAGGGTGTTGATAGCACTTATTTTGACGGCCTGATAAAAGCAGATCTTTATCCGTACCAGAAAGAAGGCGTAATTAAAGCCACCAGGGCCGGACGCGTGATCATTGCCGATGAAATGGGGCTTGGAAAACCATTCAAGCTATTGCCACAGCCGAGTTCCTGGCCAATGAAATGAAAATCGACAATGTTTTGGTTATCTGCCCTACATCACTGAAATATCAGTGGGAAAGAGAAATAGAAAAATTTACCGGGCGTACGGTTCACGTGGTTGAAGGAGCTTTGGACAAACGCGTACAACAATATAAAAACAGCTCTTTTTTTAATATAGTAAGTTATGGCGTCGGGTTAAACGATGTAGAATATCTTAATGAAAAGGAGTTCGACCTTGTTATTCTTGATGAGGCTCAAAGGATTAAAAATTGGAAAACCAAAACTGCGAGAGGATTAAAGCAACTGAAATCGCCTGATGCAATAGTGCTGACCGGAACGCCCCTGGAAAACCGCATCGAAGAGTTACATTCGATAGTTGAATTTATCGACCCTTATAAACTGGGGGCACTTTTCCGCTTCCTTGATAAGCATCAAATAAAAGATGAAACAGAAAAGCTTATCGGGTATAATAATTTGAATGATATAAGCAAGATACTCAAAGAAAACCTTGTTCGACGAACCAAAAAGGAAATTTTGTCCCAGTTGCCCGAGCGGATTGATAAGTATTATTTCGTGGAAATGACCGACAAGCAAATGGACATCCATGAAGATTACAAGCAAATCGTAAACCGGCTGGTAAATAAATGGCGGCGTTATGGATTTCTGTCGGAAAAAGACAGGCAGCGACTTTTATTGTCCCTTTCGACAATGAGAATGGTGAGCGACAGCACGTATATTATCGATCAGGAAGAAAAGCATTACGATAATAAAATTGACGAGCTGATGATTATCCTGCGGGAAATCTTTGAAAGCGGTAACGATAAAGTTGTGATATTCAGCCAATGGGAACGCATGACAAGATTAGTTGGACGCGAGTTGCGAAAAATGCGCGTCGGATATGAATATCTCCACGGAGGAGTGCCGTCATCGAAAAGGAAAGGCCTTATAGATAGTTTTCACGACGACCCGGCAAAGAAGGTGTTTTTGTCAACAGATGCCGGCGGTGTTGGATTGAACTTACAGGTAGCCAACGTTGTGATAAACATCGACTTGCCTTGGAACCCTGCCATCCTGGAACAAAGGGTGGGGAGAGTTCATCGTCTTGGCCAGCAAAAACCCGTAAGAGTTATAAACCTTATTTCAAAAGGCACTATCGAACATCGTATCCTGGGATTGATCAGCTTTAAAAAGTCAGTTTTCGAAGGGGTGCTTGATGGAGGGGAAGACCGTGTCATCATGGATGGAAGCAAATTCTCCAAGCTGATGAAAACGGTTGAACAACTGGACGAAGATGAAATTCCCCCGTTCGATGATAAAAATGAAGATAGCACAAGCGCCGTATCCGGCAAAGGCAGCACTAAAGAAACAGCTCGCTCCCAAAAGCCCGAAACCACCGGGGCTGCCGGTATAAAAAGAAGTACGAATGAAAAAACGACCAGTGGCAAACCAGATACAACCCCGGATATTCAACCCGAATTTGCGGAGCTCTTAACAACAGGAGCACAGTTTTTTAACAAGCTGGGGCAAACTTTCGGAAAGATACAATCGGGTGAGATAAAAGTTGCGGATTTGATAGAAAAAGATCCAGCCACCGGACAAACCTCATTGAAAATTCCTGTTAGGGACGAAGAGGCGGTAAATAATATTGTTAATTCCGTTGCCGGTTTTTTTCAGGCATTTTTAAAAAAATAAGGTGTTGAACCCCGTGAAAAGGAACTCTTCGAAAAAGAACTAATGCACATAAAATTATTGTTACTACTCAGCAGTAGAGAAAAATATTAACTCATTGGTTACCTATCCGTTTTGTCACATTTTTTGTTTGAAAAACACAAAATTTCCGCCAAAACTACTGAGATTTCAAATATATAACCCCACGCTGAAGCATGGGCTATTGATAATCAACTTGATAAACCTGCTGAGTAGTAACAAATTATTGGTGCAACCATGGAAGCTCATAAAACATTATTAAAGAGTTACAACTAAATATATATATATTACTCAAATAAATCTTGGAAAAAAATATCATTTTTCCTTGTTTATATGAAAACAATGAGTAGTTTTGTTGCTCGAATATTGATTATTCGTACCAGCCAGCCAAAACCAGATTTATTGATTAAATCGAAATAATCAATTTAGATTATGATATTTTAATTTAGGATTTAACAATATGCTCGAGGCATTAATAACATCTAAGACACGACTAAAACTGCTGCTCAAGTTTTTTCTTAACAGCAGCAATATTAGTTATTTGCGCGGACTGGAGCCCGAATTCGGGGAGTCCACAAACGCAATACGGCTGGAGTTAAACCGCTTCGAGGACGCTAAGCTCCTGATTACATCATCGCAGGGGAATAAAAAACTTTATCAGGCAAACACCAAACACCCATTGTTCCCCGAGATACATAAACTGCTTCTTAAACATACGGGCATCGACAAGGTTATCGATAAGGTAATAGATAATATAGGTGACATCAAAGAAGTATATCTTGTTGGGGATCTGGCACTGGGTAAAAACTCGAATATCATCGACCTTTGGTTCGTAGGTGATAAAATCGACAGGAATTATATACTGAACCTGGTGGAGAAAGCAGAAAAGCTTATCAGTAAGAAAATTAGATATATAATACTTGACAATAAAGAAATTTCAAGGTTTAAGGCAACGAAAAACAATAACGAACTATTGTTGCTTTGGAAAGTTTAATAAATAGTGATTGGCAAAAACCGAACGGAAAACAGCCCGTTTGCAATTAAAGATCACAATACATAAATCACTGTTACACAGTTCCCCCGCCATAGCGGGATGGGACTTAGCAGGCGGAGCTGTGAGAAGGGACGAGATACAAGGGACGAGGGACAAGATACAAGGGACAGAATGATAAAACTAAGAATTTGTTTTAATGAGTAATCATAAGGATTTGAAAGTATTTCAACAATCTATGGATTTAGTTACTGAAATATATCGGATAACAAAATCATTTCCTGATGAGGAGAAATATGGTTTGACTTCACAAATAAGACGTGCAGCAATTTCAGTTCCAAGTAATATTGCCGAAGGCTCTGCTCGTAAAAGTTCTAAGGAATACATTCAGTTTTTATATCATTCACTTGGTTCTGCAGTGGAAGTAGAAACACAACTTGAGTTATCTAAGAGACTAGGCTTTATTGACAATATTGAAATAATTTGCAAGACCAACAAAGAAATTATTTATATGTTAACTGGATTAATTAAATCGCTAAACAAAAAGGGACAAGGGGCAAGGGACAAGGGACAAGGGACAAGGGACTGAGGGACTGAGGGACTGAGGGAC
>JAJRQZ010000140.1 GCA_024279935.1 Bacteroidota bacterium | reverse complement strand
TCCAGGCTGGGAATGGAATACGTAGGCCTGCCATATAGCGGGCACTTCGGCTTTGTAAAAACAGAAATGTACTGGCTCTTGAATCACCAGGTCTCCCCGGAAGGCGAATCCTTGAAATGTGTCGCATGTCATACTCGCCGCAACGGCAGGCTGCAGGCTCTTAACGATTTTTATTTACCGGGAAGGGATTTTAGCCCTGTTGCCGAAACTGCCGGTGTTTCATTAATGCTTGCATCAATTATCGGTGTGGCTTTTCATGCATTTTGCAGATACTTTTTTAAAGGAAAATGTAAAAATTAACGATGAGCCGATTTTACGTCTAGGCAGGAGTGTTGTACTAGTGGATATGATAAAAGGGATAAACAGTAAAAGATAATTTATAATTAGATGAAACATCCATGTTTAATTTTAATCACACAGGAAAATGATTATCCTGCAAAAATACAGTCATCGGATTAAGCGGATTTAACGGATGTTTTTCGCTTGCGAAAAACTAAGATCCGCTTAATCTGTTAAATCCGATGATAAATATAATATGCTAGATGACAATTAATTACAAAATTATAAACACATGAAAAAGGTTTATTTATATAAGAAATTCGAGAGGTTTTGGCATTGGTCTCAAACCTTGCTGATATTGACGCTTGTTTTTACAGGTTTCGAAATCCACGGAACCACTAATTGGTTGGGATATGAATCTTCGGTTCGAGTTCACAATATTGCTGCCTGGGCATTCTTGATACTGATAGTTTTCGCGATTTTTTGGCATATAACCACTGATGAGTGGCAACAGTATATGCCAACATTAAAAAATATGAGGGCCCAGCTCGATTATTATTTAACAGGAATTTTTAATAACGCCCCCCACCCGGTAAAAAACGCACTTTAAGTAAATTAAATCCGCTACAGAGGATAACATATTTCGCACTTAAAGTGCTGATTATTCCATTAATGCTTTTTAGTGGATTACTATATATGTATTTTAATGAAGCGTTTCTGAAATTTGAAGTTGAAAATCTCGACTGGATAGCATGGGCCCATACTTTAGGGGCTTATTTATTACTCACATTCTTAATAGTTCACCTGTACTTAATAACTACCGGAAGAACACTTACATCAAATTTGGCAGCAATGATAACAGGCTGGGAAACTGTTGACGATGATGACGTTAAAGAACTTGTTGAAGAGGCAATCGAAGAAACAGGCATGAAGATCAAAGTGTTGCATGAGGGCCGAAAAGAACATGAAGATCTTAAAGAGCTTGTAGTGCAAGCAATGAAAGAAACCGTAGATAAAGTAAATAAAGAAAAATTAAAAGGCCAACATCAAAAAAAACATAAAAAATAGCGTTATGAAAAAATATCTTATACTGAGTAAAATCATGCTGCTTATTGCATTGTTTACTTTTGCTTCGTGCTCAAACGATAAGGCATATCCTGATATAAGCACGATGGTCGATGCTGTTGCCGGGGGCACAAGCCCCATAAGTGCCGGGCAACTGATGCAAAAAATCGATAGCGGGGAATTGATACTGTTGATTGATGTGAGGGAACCTGCCGAATTTAATGCAGGATATATACCCGGAGCATTGAATATTCCCCGTGGAGTGCTAGAGTTTAAAATTGGCCGCGATGCCTTTTGGGAAGCAGCAATGCTTTACAAACCTTTTAAAGAAGATGAGATAATTGTCTATTGCAAAAAAGGAAAGAGGAGCATCTTGGCTGCCGAATCGCTTCAAAGGCTTGGTTATACAAATGTTAAATATCTTATTGGTGGCTGGAAAAAATGGGAACTGACATATCCATCACAATATGAAAAAAACCTCGACCAGAGCGCTCACGAAGCCGATGCTGATATAGGTGGCTGCTAATCGCCAAGATAAATACACATGGGCAATAAATTAGCCCGTTTTCATTCTTGTGTCATGATAATGCTATGCTTGTCTCAGCCTTTATTGCTAATTGATATCAGCAGGTCCTTGTTGATAACCTCAAAATGCTTGCCCTGAACTTTAATGGCCCCCACATCGATTAGATCTTTTAAGGATCTTATCACGCTTTCCCGGGTGGAGCAAATCAATGCTGCAATATCTGCTCTCGATAAAGGTATCACAAATTTATTTGAATGAGCTATTTCATCAAAGAAAAACAAAATGGAATCAGCCAACCTTCCGTTTATTTGCTTTTGATGAACATTGACAAACCTGTTAAAATAGCACATCTCATCTTCGCACATATGTAATATGAGCTCGTTGGCAAAATTAGCGTTTCGCGTAATCAAATCTTTAAACGAATGTATATCGACATAACACACAACAGATTTTTCAATAACTGATGATGAGTATTGATGAACCTTGTTTAGCAAAATGCTTTGTAAACCAATATAATGCGAGGGTTTAACGATTTTAAGTATTTGATCGCTTCCTTTTATGCCTTTCTTGTGAATCTTTGCCAGCCCTGACTTTAAGTAGGCAATATGTGACGATAACTGGCCTTCTTTGAATATACTCTCCCCGGCCTCCAATTCAAGTTCAGCACAGTTTTCCCTGTGAATATTAAATTCTTCGGGAGTTAGGGTTTTAACAGCCCGCGACCGTATTGCACAATCTATACAATCTTTCATGCTACAAAGATAAGCTAAAACCGTTTTTGATTTGATCCAAATATGTGATATGCGTCACTTAATATGTAAATATATAACATATATGCATGAAACGGATGATATACATTTACATAATGAAGACGACTCATCATTATAACAGGAAATACAAGGGAAAGAAAAAAATATCACATTATAACATGTTGTTAATCATATATATAAGCAAATTTTATATGCTTGTCCGTGTTATATTTGTAAATAAAGAAAATAATAATGGTCAAAATAAAAAATCATGAAACTAAGTCTAAAATTGTTCGTTAACGCAGCCCTTTCGTTCGCCATCGTTGGGTTTATTACTTATTTGTTTATTGTCATAGCAAGTTTCTTCGGATGTTGTGCCGGGATGTCTAATTTCATTTATCATAAAATCGTGATTGCCCTGGTAGTATTGGGGGCAACAGCATTTGGGTACTGCATGTATAATAACTGTTATAACGCATCATACTGAAATAATCATTTATCTTAGCGCCTGCCGGCGGAAATAGTAAATTAATATGTTGGAATAAAGAAGCTTCGTTTTTTTTATCCCTGATTTAATGTGATTCCATAACAATAAAATAATTTATATATGATATAGATAAGGGTTAAGTGGTTGATTATCAGTATTGAAAAATTTATTTTATGATATATCTTATAATTTATTCCCTTTTTAAATAACGTTTGTAACATGCATAATATCAGGTAGTTAAAAAATTTATTGTGAACAAGCCTCCATTAATGTTGATCATATTCAACAGAATATCAGCATGTTAAGCAAGCAAGCACAAACTTCCATCCGGTTCGGATATAGTGATATATATCATAAATTTGCAATTTAATATGTAATAAGATATATATGTTGATTTGTAATTGCATGGTGTTACTTTTACATATTCTTGAGTTATGCCAAAATAACGAACACAGTTTCATGCGATTGAACTTAGGTAAAAATAAAATTTATAAATATGAAAACTAGGAGGGATTTTATTAAAATCTCCGCTGCCGGGGCAGGAGCTGCGACCTTAGGTCTCAGCTCCTTAAGCTGGAAAGGGGTAAGCAGCCTTTATGCTTCAAATGACCGGGGGCCTGTTAGCGAGGAAGAAATGACGGCTCATTCAACCTATTGCGAGGTCTGCTTTTGGAAATGTGCCGGATGGACTTATGTTGATAAAAAAGGGAATATCCGCAAAATTATCGGAAACGAAAACGATCCTCATTGCAATGGCAGGCTTTGTCCCAGGGGAACAGGCGGCGTTGGGATGTATAATGATGAAGATCGTTTAAAGACTCCTCTTATAAGAGAGACAGTAAACGGAAAACAGCAATTTCGCAAAGCCTCATGGGACGAGGCCCTGGATTTAGTTGCCTCAAAAATGGCAGAAGTAAAGGAAAGGCATGGCCCTGAGGCCTTTGCGCTCTTCAATCATGGTGCTCCGGGAAGCCATTTCAAGCATTTGTTTCATGCTTATGGATCGGGCAACGAGGGAGAACCTGCATGGGCCCAGTGCCGGGGGCCGCGCGAAGTAGGTTTTGGCGCCACCTTCGGCAGTTGGGTAGGCTCACCCGAACCTACCGACATAAGAGATACAAGATGCCTTGTGTTGATAGGCTCCCATATAGGTGAGAACATGCATAACGGACAAGTACAAGAAATGTCAACGGCCATTGATCGAGGTGCTACTATTATTACTGTTGACCCCCGCTTAAGCACTGCTGCAAGCAAATCTAATTATTGGTTGCCAATAAAACCTTCAACTGATATTGCCTTGCTTTTATCGTGGATTCATGTTCTCATCTACGAGAACTTATACGATAAGGAATATATCGGGAAATATGCGATGGGTTTCGAGCAATTGAAGGAGCATGTTAAAGATATGACCCCGGAATGGGCTTATGGAATCACTACCCTCGACCCTGATCTGATCAGGAAAACCGCAAGGGAAATGGCTGCTGCATCGCCATCGGTAATTGTTCATCCCGGACGTCATGTGGTTTGGTACGGCGACGACAGTCAACGCGAGAGAGCAATAGCTATCTTAAATGCTTTGCTGGGCTCGTGGGGACGTAGGGGAGGTTTTTATTTCAAGGAAGCGGTAAAAGTCCCTAAATTCCCGCAACCCGAATATCCCCATCACAAATGGGACTGGAAAGATAACCTGGACGGTAAATATCCTTTGTCGGCAATGGGGATTACTACCGAGCTCCTGAAAGCATCAATACCGGAGTTCAACTATAAACATCAAATTAAAAGCTGGATAGTTGCGGGGACTAACCTTCCGTTGACGATTCCTGATAAAGAGCTCTTCAAGATGGCGGCGCAATCCGTTGATTTTATAGCTGTCGTTGACACTATGCCAATGGATATAACGGCTTATGCCGATGTTGTACTTCCCGAATGTACTTACCTTGAAAGATACGACTACATTCGATCGGCACCCCATCGCGAGCCGAGCATTGCTTTGAGGGCCCCGGCTCTTAAACCAAAATACGAGACTAAACCGGCCTGGTGGATCGCAAAACAATTAGGTGAGCGCCTGGGGCTTGGGGAATATTATAATTATGACGATATAGAGGAGGTGCTTGAATGGCAGCTTAACAAGCTGGGCTCCTCTTTGGAGGAAATGAAAAAACTAGGTGTCAAAAAATTCCCGAGGAAATCCGGTGGGCTTTATTTACAGGATGGTGAAGATTACGAGTTCAATACCTCAACAGGTAAAATTGAGCTGTATTCTCTTGAGTTCGAGGATCTTGGTTTCGACCCCATGCCGAAATTCACCCGGCATCCTCAGCCCGAAGAAGGTTTTTACCGCCTTATTTATGGCCGGGCACCGATGCATACATTCTCTAGAACCTCGAACAACCCCAACCTTTGGGATTTAATGGATTCGAATTCCGTTTGGGTAAACCCTAAGGTTGCCGATTTATGGGATATCAGGAACGGGCAGAAAGTATGGCTTCAAAACCAGGACGGGGTTGTTTCAACATTCCCCGTCAAAGTCAGGGTAACCGAGAGGATACGCTGGGACTCCGTTTATATGGTGCACGGTTTCGGCCATACAAATAAAAAACTCACACGTACCTATGGCCATGGTGCCAGCGATTCTGAACTTATCACGAATGTAATGATAGACCCATTGATGGGGGGTACGGGAATGAGGGGGAATTTTGTAACTTTTATTAAAGAAAAACCAATAGAGGAGGTCGAATCATGAGATATGCAATGGCTATCGACACCAAAAAGTGTGTGGGATGTGGCGACTGTGTGGTTGCCTGTCAAACAGAGAATAATGTTCCAATAGGTTTTTGCCGAGATTGGATAGTTGAAAATGTTTCGGGAAGTTATCCGAACGTCGAAGTGGAATTAAGATCGGAAAGGTGTAACCATTGCGATAACTCTCCTTGTGTGCGCTGTTGCCCTACAGGTGCCAGCCACGTTATAGAAGGTGGTATCGTTAAGGTTACACATGACGAATGTATTGGTTGCGGAGCATGTATCCAATCCTGCCCTTATGACGCAAGATATTCGCACCCTGATGGTTACGTTGACAAATGTACTTTTTGCGACCATCGTTTGGCAAAAGGCCAGACTACCGCGTGCGTTGCCGTTTGTCCCACTAATTGTCTTTATTTCGGAGATTTGGAAGATCCGAACAGCGATGTTTCAAAAGCTCTTAAAAACAGGAGCTGGAAAGTGCTTGCCCCTGAAGCAGGAACTAAACCACAATTATATTTTCTTACTTAACACGAAAAGAACATGAAAGAAGAATTATTTGTTAGCGGAAGAAATATTCCGAACATCGACCCATTTTTAAATATATGGCATTGGGAAATACCTCTTTACTTGTTTTTGGGAGGCTTTGCAGCGGGGATAATGTTTTTTGCGGGGCTATTCCTTGTCATGGGAAAAGAAAAAGAAATGGAAACCACTGTTAAATGGGCTCCGTTCCTGGTTCCCGTTGCATTGGTCGTTGGCCTGTTTGCCCTTTTTCTTGATTTAAAACATCAATTGTTTTTCTGGAGATTATATACGACCATCAGAATGGAGTCGCCAATGTCGTGGGGAGCATGGACACTCATGATAATAACACCTTTGTCGTTCTTTTGGGCTGCCAGTTATTTAAAAGAAGTCGTCCCGGGGTGGAAATGGCGTTTGCCGGTCTTTGAATCGTTTGAAGCACTGGTGATAAAGTATCGAAAACATATTGCCTGGCTGGCGATGGGCCTGGCAATTATACTTGGGGTTTATACAGGCATCTTGTTGTCGGCTTTCAATGCCCGCCCTTTATGGAACACATCAATATTAGGGCCTTTGTTCCTGGTTTCGGGTATGTCAACAGGCCTGGCGGCTATAATATGGATGTCGAAAAGCCATTATGAGCGTTCGGTGCTCAGCAAGATAGATATTGCACTTATAGGGGTGGAGTTGTTTTTGATAGTTCACCTCTTTATGGGATTCCTGGCGGCGAACCAGGTTCAGGTTGAGGCTGCGCATTTGTTCCTGGGTGGTGAATTTACAGTAACATTTTGGGTTTTTGTGATGATCTTGGGGCTAATAGTCCCGGCATTCCTTGAAACTTTGGAATTGTTCGGATATAAAATCCCGATGTGGATACCTTCTCTCTTAATTCTAATAGGTGGTCTTATGTTTCGTTTTATAATGGTGGAAGCAGGGCAGATAACCAGATATTTATATTAATGAACTTTTATTTTTAAGAAAATGAACACGCATACAGAATCTATAAAAAGACCAAAATACATAAATCCATATTTTGGCGGTGTATTGCTCGGGCTGCTATTGCTTTTGACCATGTATATCACCGGGCGCGGCCTGGGTGCCAGCGGGGCAGTGAAAAGCGCTGTTGTTACAACGGTTGACAAGGTTGCGCCTTCCCATGCCGAAGAAAGTACGTTTTACAGCAGGTTCATCACCGACAACCACTCACCGATGTTCAACTGGCTGGTATTTGAATCATTGGGCATATTTATCGGAGGACTTATTTCAGGTGCGCTCTTCGGCAGGTTGAAGAAGCTGCGAATTGAGCATTCTCCAAAGATATCTTCAAAAACGCGCCTCTGGGCAGCAGGAATAGGTGGTATCTTATTCGGCGTCGGCAGCCAGTTCGGTCGCGGATGTTCCAGCGGTGCCGCACTTAGCGGTACGGCATCTTTTTCCTTCGGGGGCTTTCTGGTTATGATGCTTCTATTTGGAACGGGTTATGCCGTAGCTTATTTTTTCAGAAAATTATGGATATAATTAAAATATAAAATATTATGGGACCACTTATTCCTCAAGGTATTATTACAGGCGATTGGGATTTCGTCATCGCACTTCTTTTGGGTATCGCCTTCGGCTTTATCCTGGAAGCATCAGGATTCTCCTCCTCACGAAATATCACAGGAGCGTTTTACGGATATAACTTCGTGGTGCTCAGAGTGTTCTTTACAGCCGTCTTGGTTGCAATGATCGGGCTTCTTTATTTCGATTATATGGGTTGGATAGCAATGGATATGCTGTATATTCTCCCAACATATTTAACACCGATGATACTCGGCTCAATTATCATGGGCTTCGGCTTTGTGCTCGGAGGCTTTTGCCCCGGAACAAGCTATACCGCCATAGCCATTGGTAAAATCGATGCTATGGTTTTTACCGGCGGACTATTCCTTGGTATATTCATGTTCTCGGAAACATTTCCGTTCTTCAGCGATTTTTATTATAGTGAAAACATGGGTAATATAACCATTAGTGAAATGTTGGGAGTCTCCAACGAAGTGTTTACCTTTATTTTGGTTGTTGTTGGATTAGCCGCTTTTTGGGGTACTTGGATAATCGAAAAAAGAGTAAGAAAAAATATTAATCCTTATAAATTCGATTAGTGATGAACAAGAATTATATTTATTTGACGCTGTTAATGCTTATTCTCTCAGGAGGTTTGTTTTTCCTTCCCGACAGGGATAATACGAAATATAGTAACCCGGAAGATCTGATGTGGAGCATCGTTCAGCCTACCCGCTTTGTTTCAACCGATGCCATCGCAAAGATGATAATAGAAAATGACCCTACACTGGAACTAATCGATGTTAGGGCTGCCGATGAATATGGCGGGTTTAGCCTGCAAAACGCTCTCAACATGCCTCTCGACAGTATCGTTTCGGATAATTATCAGGAATATCTGGGTATCGACGGGATGAATACGGTATTCTTCTCGAACGATGATATTAAAGCCGACCAGGCATGGGTAATCGCAAAGCGGCTTGGCTTCGATAATGTTTATGTCATGAAAGGTGGCCTGAATTGCTGGATGTCAACTATAATTAAACCCCTTGAACCCGAGGAAACTGCCTCTAGCGAAGCTTTCGAGCTTTATAGCTTTCGAAAAGGTGCTTCTATCTATTTTACAGGCAACAATATCGAATCTTCTTCCGAAAGCAAGAAAACCACCCTTAACATAACTCGTAAGAAAAA
Organism: Bacteroidota bacterium; assembly: GCA_024279935.1. Lineage (GTDB taxonomy): Bacteria > Bacteroidota > Bacteroidia > Bacteroidales > F082 > BM524. Next base: position 2,262 of record JAJRQZ010000140.1, on the reverse strand, counting down.
GCAATCGGTGGCCGAAGGCGGCTGTTAGTTTTTTGATGTAATATTTGTAAATCAAGAAAATTTAAAGAAATGCACGTACATGAATTAAACCCCAAAAGAACAGCCATAACGCTGCTTATCTTCACCGCCGTAATAATTGTGGGCCTTATCACTTTAAAGTCGCCGCGACTTAAGTTTGAGCAAGACGTGAACAAGACCTTGGAAATGATAGCATTGGATGAAGGATATGTTTATCCTTATGAAATTGCCGATGTGATCGAAGGTAAGGCAGACACGGTTTTGCTGGTTGATTTAAGGAACACTTTCGAGTTTGCCAAAGGTAATATCCCCGGCTCCGAAAATATTTCTTCTGTTGAATTATTGAATGAGGATAATATTGAAAGGCTTAATGACTTGAAGAATAAGGATGTCTGTGTGGTTGTTTATGCTAATAACCAACTTGAGGCAAACGGCCCATGGATGATATTGCGCCAATTGGGATTCGATAACGTTAAATTACTGTTGGGCGGATACGATTATTATAAGCAATGGGAAGGCAAGCTGGCCGATTCTTATGGCGATGATGCCTTTTTAAGGGGTGCCCCGAAATATGATTATAAGGAATTAGCCAATAGCACTAAAGTTGCTGGATCGGAAAATACACCGAAAAGATCGACCATAAAAATCGCCCGTAAAAAGAAAACTTCCGTTGCAGAAGGAGGTTGCTGATTTCCAGATGCATATTAATGTAAAGGCTTCAATGTTTTTTCTCTAAAATATTGAGGCCTTCACTAATAAGCCATAAACAAGCAGCTGTCGCCATAGCTTAAAAAGCGGAAATTGTTTTCCAGTGCGAAATCATAAGCGGTTTTCCATTTTTCGCCTATGAGGGCGGATACTAACAGAAGCAATGTGCTTTTCGGTTGATGGAAATTGGTTATCAGGCCTTTGGCAAACCTGAATTTATATCCCGGGGCAATCATCAAACGGGTCTCGGCACTGAGCGAATCCAGATTGTTTTCCGACAGATGCTCTAAAAGTGTGTTTATTGCTTTTTCCGGATTGAAGTTTTTCGGGATGCTTAAGTTATAAGGATCCCACTGCCCAACTGCCAAGACTTGATCCCCGCCATTTAGCTTAAGTGCAATCCAGAAAAGACTTTCTAAAGTCCGCATGCTTGTTGTCCCAACCGGTATTATCTTTTTTGAGATGTTGTCGCGAATCTTTTCCAGAGTGCTTTTCGATACTTTAATACGTTCTACATGCATTTCATGACCTTTGATCTTTTCGGCTGAAACAGGCTTAAAAGTTCCCGCGCCTACATGTAGGGTAAGTTTTGCCGAGCCTATCCCCTTATTAGATAATTTTTTTAAGATATCGCCGGTGAAATGAAGACCTGCCGTGGGGGCAGCCACCGAACCGTCATGATGTGCATAAACGGTTTGGTAACGCTCTTTGTCCGACTCCTCGGCCTCTCGGTTTAGGTATGGCGGCAATGGTGTCAAACCGATTTGTTCTATTATTTCATGAAACTTAAGCTTTTTGTCGTTCCACGAAAGCTCGACAAGCCATGAATCCGTCAAGCGTTTTTTTATTTCGGCATTAAGCAAGATGGTTTTGCCGCTCACTTTGAACATGGTCGATAATTTCCCCGATTTCCAGCGTTTAGCATTGCCAATCATGCATTTCCAAACCACCGGCGACGATAGCTGGAACGCCAGTTGAAAATCGTTGACAGGTTCAACGGGCTCCAGACAAAAGACCTCGATTTTGGCACCACTTGGTTTTTGAAATTTCATCCTTGCCTGAATTACCTTGGTCTCGTTGAAAAGCAATAAGGAATCCTCAGGCAAGATATCAGGTAAGTCTCTGAACGATAATTCAATAGGATTGACGTTCACAAAACTCAGTAGTTTCGACGAGTCCCTTTCCCTTAATGGGTATTTTGCGATTTTCCGCTCGGGAAGATTATAGTTGTACTCTGCAATACTAATATCGGCCGGATGCTGCATAATTAAATTTCAAAGTGCAAAAATAGTTTTATTTCGCTGAGGATATATGAATTATGAGTTGTTTACTTATATAATATAGCGGTGTCCTGCACCTGGAATTTCTGTTGTTGAGCTTGCTGCAAATATTGTGCGCCAATAAAAAAGAGCTTAGGCGCGGCTTTCTATAAATTTAAGAAAGGCCTGGAGGCTGAAAGTGCCGGCCCCTCGGCATTCAGGGGCGGGATGCTTTCCCCGCCGGCTCCCGCCCTGCGCCCGGGGGACATAAGGCCGG
>JAJRQZ010000139.1 GCA_024279935.1 Bacteroidota bacterium | reverse complement strand
TCTGGCAACAGGAACACAACACCGCCTATACCGCATGCCGCGGCCCGTCGAAAACATGAAGGTCATGTTCCATAACTTAATATGTTTGCAAACAAAAAGATTAGTGGCGATAATGCGGCACGCAGCATAGGCCAAACGTTATGCCCAACCAAGAACAGAAGTATATAAATGAATATTAAATCTGAAATATTAAGATTAATCGCATCAAAAAGAGAAAGTGATTATTGGGATTTTAAGCAAGAACCTCATGATAACAAAGCTTCTCTGTTACATGATATCTTATGTTTATCAAATAGTATACATCGTGGGAAAAGATATTTGATTTATGGAGTTGCCGACCCTAAAGATGACACAAAAATTATTGGATTAACCAAAAATCAAAATAATCGAAAATCTCAAGTTGAATTTATAGATTTTCTAAGGTCAAAACCGTTTGCAGGTGATTGCAGACCAGAAGTTGAACTACATACAATTCAAATTAAAGGAAAGGAAATAGATGTTTTAGTAATCTTTGACAATCCATATAAACCTTACTATTTAACAAAAGACTATAGGGAAAAAGATAAGAATGTGAAAGCGAATTATATCTATACAAGAACCAATGATACAAACACGCCGATTGATAAATCAGCTGACATAGGAGTAATTGAGAAAATGTGGCGGCAAAGGTTTGGATTAGACTTGTCTCCACTGGAACGAATGAAATTATTGTTACTACAGCCGCAAGATTGGTTTAAAGATATTGGGAATAAATCTTATGCATATCACATAGATTTTCCTGAATTTAGAATTGAATTCTCAGAAGTTCACGAATTTTGGGAGGTTTTTAGTTTCTTTTTTACAAACGAAAAGTCTTTCTTAGGGATTGCAACTTTTAAATATCACTCTACTACTCTATTTGAATTAGAGTATATGTATTGTGATGAAATGAGAATTGAATTAGCTGTTCCAAAAACTGCAATTGTTAGATTAAAAGAATATGAAAACTGGTTCTACTATTATAACCTAGAAGAACTTGATGGCATATTTTTACAATTCATTACAAATAAATTGACACATTTGCATTCAAGAGGCTCAGCATTTCCTTTTGTGATTTTTAACAATAAAATTGAAATTGAGGAATTTATTGATTATGTAGTTAAAAATGAGAATCAATTTCATAAAATTAAGCCAGATTTTTGGGCAGAACATGCAAAAGACAATATGAATAAACAAGATAAAGGTTCAGTAATTGACCCTATCTTTATTGATAGAATAACACAAATGTATCAAAAATGGCAGGGCATAACAAAAAATATAGTGCATACCGCAATTAGTTGTAAACATGAAAGTTAATACATACAATAAACATTGTCGTAACTTGAAAAGTAATCGTTTCAAAATGCGGCACGCACCATATTCAAACCGTTGGCAACCATGCAAGACCCACGCACATACAAGCACATTCCGCTTTTGCCACCCACAAGGCTAACCGGAAAAAGCGAAAAGAGTTTGCATCTTGCCAACGCACAAAAAGAAAACAATTATGGACTATTTAACTTATTCAGAGAAATTAAACTATTTGCTTGAGATGATTGAAAAAGGAAGATTATTGTCTTTAAAACAAGCAAGTGAAAAATTTGAGTGTTCAAAAAGAACAATAAAAAGAATGATTAAAGTCTTACGTGATAAGGGTTATAGGATAAATTATTGTAAGAAGACAGGAAAATATTTTATAGAAAATTGAGGAGGGGACAAATTTTGTCCCCTCCTCAATGTATTTTTGCAACGATTAACAAAATTTTTACCATTATGAAAAAAATATTACTTGTTTCAGGATTGCTTTTGGTTTTCGTATCATTTCAATCTTTTGCGCAACAGCAATGGAAATTCCATGTAGCCTTTGAAGATGCCACAGGCGCACGCGATACAATCTGGTTTATTTGGGATACTACGGCGACACTATACGGGTTAGATACTGCACTCGGAGAAAAGCCCGTTTCTCTCAATTACTCAACATTTAATGTTTGGACGAATAATAAAGTTAATTTTGATTATGACACAATCAAAACATTAGCAATACCATATACAGAAAGTTTTGAAACTACAATCGAAGCCATCAATTTTGAACTTCCCATAACCATTACATGGGATTCGGCACTGCTTCACGCCGATTGGCTTCCACCCACCCCTGTCGGATGGGTAAACTATGCTCGTATTGACAACGACTATTTCTTTTTCTGGAACAACAATGGATTGGCCCATCAATACGATATGACACTTTCAGATTCGGTAACTGCGCCATACGAAGGGAATGGAGACCCTTGGGCTTGGCAAGACTGGGTGCATTTTCCGATGGATATTTTTCTAATACAAGACCCCACACTGCAGGTTAATGAAAAAATTGAAAATATTAAAACAACGCTAACGGCTTATCCCAATCCGTTTAAGGAAAACACAACCATTGAGTTTTATCTTGAGCAAAAATCTTTTGTGGAATTATCGGTTTTCAACTTTCAGGGAAAAAAAGTTGAAACGCTAATTCAAAAAACTTTAATTAAAGGAAATCATAAAATAAAATGGAACGAGCCCGACCAAGCCGGCAAGCCATACGGGTTCGCTCCATACATCGTTTACTTAAACGTAAACGGAACATCCATACAATCAATCAAATTAATAAAGTATTAACTTAAAATCATGTACAAATGAAAAACATTACAAAATTAACAAAAAAAGTCTTGGTATTTGCAATTTTTTTTGCATTACCTGTTTTATCATTTTCTCAATTTAGCGAAGAAAAGTGTTTATACGACTTTGATCAAACGACACTTTTACCGGAAAATCCAAGCGGCGTATATGAAAGTAAAAACGGATGGTATTTACCTGCAAATGGCACGATACGCCTCCTTGTTATATTCGCACAAATTGATTACAATACCGGAACAGACCCGAATCCCGATAATCAGGATGAGTGGAATGTCGATGAATTGCCTTTATGGGCAAATGATTTGTTAGACCCAAACATACCAGCCGGACAGGCACAAGGAATGGTAACACGATATTTTCAGCAGGCATCTTTTGGTGATTTTAACGTTTTAGGCGATTATTTGGTTAAAGCACCAAATAGTAACGAAATATTTACCGTTCTAAACAGTGAATGTCAATCTCAAGGATATGATAAAGCACTTATTAATAAAATTAATCAGGTTACAAACGGTAATTTTTATACCGGACACGGATTGAATGATGCAACTTATTTTGACAACTGGACGGTTACATCAATCGGAAAGCCGAAAATTACACCGAGCATCGACAACCCGCATAAATACGATCATATTGTGTTTATTTGGCGAAACAGGGCTGGGTACAACGGTACAGGAAACACTGTACCCGGTACATTGAATTATAATTTATTGGGCTATAAAGCTGATTCTTATATGAATATTGGCAGTTTTAATAAAATCCCGACATCGGTAACGCGCCATGAATTTTCACATTTGATATATGGCGGTAATAACTTTCACTGTGCCGGTGGTGGATGGGGAAATGATAACTATTGGATACCCATTACAGGCGGTTGGAGCAGTTTGGGCTTAAGCGGAAGCTCTTTGCTTTGTTGGAATGCGTGGGACAGACAACGGCTTGACTGGAAACCTGCTGGAAATAATTATAACCCATCGGTGCACAACGAAAACAACACGGCAGAAGTTAACGGCGATTTGGACGCAACAAATCCCGAAGATGCGGGAATTTACACTTTGCGTGATTTTATTATTACAGGTGATGCCATACGAATAAAATTGCCGTTCATTGATACTGATAATGAGTTTCCCGAATATATTTGGCTTGAAAACCATACGGGAACCAATAACAACGGAAGTCCTTTCGATCAATGGCATTATCAGGAAGCGGATTGTGTTGATGATTTTACTCCCGGACTTATGGCATATTTGCAGATAGATAAAGATATTCGCTCTTCTAACAATGCAGGAACGGTTTTCGGTGGTTATGCCGATTATTTACGCCCCTTAACTGCGGAAGGGTTTTACGAAAGAACCTATGAAAGCAATACGGTTTTTAACGAATGCGTACAATGGGGCGAAACACATGCCTTTACAAAAGGATTACAAAATCCTCTTACGGGTGGTGGTGACGAAGAATGGTACACAGTTGACGTTAATAATGACGATGTAATAAAGCGTGATGATATGCGTGAAAATTTTGTTGAACTGACAAACGGCTCTTATCAAAAAAATTTATTTGCTTTAGGCCATAATTCCCACATTTTTACTTTAAACGGAAATAATAAAATCAGTATTTCCTCTAATCCCACTTCAGCTTCAATGATGAATTTGGTTAGTTATTATTATCCAAATAATTCAGTTAATAATTTACGAAAAATATACCTTAACGGAGTATCAATAGAAATCATAAATGTTGATAATGATAAAAACATTCAGGTCAGGATACGGTTTGATGATGTGGATATTGACAGGGATGTACGTTGGTGTGCCGATACGATTATTTTAAATCCCATAGAAAATTCAAGTGGATATTCCATAAACATTAAAACAGGTAAAACATTAACTTTAGATCAAAGTCTTACGGCAACAAGGATGAATAATCCTATAGTGTTTAACGGAGAAAATATCTTTGCGAGCCCTACTACATTTGAGGCTAAACCCGATGCCAAAATACACCTTGAGCCAAATGCCAAAATACTTTTAAAAAACGGTTCTACAATGCATATTAATACAGAATCATTTTGTATTGTTGACAACAATGGGAACATAGAAGTAAAAAGCGGCACAACTTTTTATCTTGACGATTGCGGTATTTTGGAAATAAACGGTAATGGAAAATTAATTGTTAGAAGCGGAGCCACTTTATGCATAGCACCGAATGCGGTTTTGGCTTTCGAAAACGGATTACAAAACTTAATAATGGAATCGGGCGTAATTATACCGAGCGGTTATGTTGATCCGGTTACAATTATAAATCAGACATATAGTAATTACACAATAAATACAAATACCACATGGTCGTCCGAAAGCCTAATCATTTATGGAGTGCTAAAAATTGAACCGAATAAAACACTAACAATTCAATCCTCATCTTTGCATTTTATTGATGAGAATAGTAAAGTAGTTATAAAGCCCGGAGCTAAGTTAATTGTTGATAATTCACAATTAACCAACGCCTGCTCCTCACCTTGGCAAGGGATCCAAGTATGGGGCGACAAAACCCAAAGCCAATATCCCGATGCCAACGGAAATTATTATCAGGGCTATTTGGAACTGAAAAACAATGCCGTGATAGAAAATGCCGTTTGTGCCGTTGATTTGTGGAATCCGGGCGATTGGTCGTCCACCGGAGGTATTGTGTATGCCGACGGGGCTACTTTCCGTAACAATACCAAATCGGTACACGCACTACATTACGAAAATTTTAACCCATATTATCCTACGCAAGAACTACCATATTCATCAAACTTCAAAAACTGCACCTTTGAAATTACGGCAGACTATCCCGCAACAGAAACCTTTTATAAACATGTCGATTTATCACACGTAAAAGGTATTGATTTTCAACATTGTGATTTCAGTTTGGAACCGGATGTAAACGGTGTTGCCACCTATAACAGTGCCATTGCCGGTTACGATGCTCAATTCAGGGTTTCGGCATTGTGCAGTTCACAAGTAGCGCCCTGCCCCGAAGAAGACCTTGAAAAATGTATTTTCACAGGTTTCTATCGTGCCGTAAGTGCCTTAAACGACGGAGGTAGTCCGGTAACCTTTTATGTTTCCAACACCGACTTTGTAAATAATGCTTACGGGGTTAAAACTCGTAGTATGAATAATGCCACAGTATTATTTTCAAACTTCGAAATCGGCGAACTTTGGGGCTGCGGTGCCGGTATCAATTGCGATAATGTAACCGGCTTTGCCTTCGAGGAAAACAATTTCGGTAAATACACCGGCGGACCGCAAGCGAAATATTTCGGCATTATTGTTAATAACTCCCATTCGGTAAACGAGGTTTATAAAAATAATTTCACCGGTTTAAGTTATGCCAATTTCGCTGACGGAAAAAACTGGATTAATGATGACCGTTATCACGGGCTTGCATATTATTGTAATCAAAACAGTAACAATTATGCCGATTTTTACGTGAATGAAGCCAAGCCGTCTGGCATACAATCGCTACAGGGCAGCGATACCTATCCTGCCGGCAACTCCTTTACGCAAAACGGAGCCACATGGCATTTTTATAACGGCGGTGAGCATTTGGTGCAATATTTCTATAATCAAAATGGTACTACCACGAATTTAATGGAAAATTTTAATTTAGCGAAAAAAAGCAGAAATGTTCACACACCAATTTTTCGATTTATTGCTAAATTTAAATGATGACTGGCAAGTAACAGATGTAGATGCTGATTATAGGCTGTCAG
>JAJRQZ010000138.1 GCA_024279935.1 Bacteroidota bacterium | reverse complement strand
GACGAAGCAGTTTGCGTGCCGGGAAATAGAGGAGTAAGTATCAGTAAATCGGGTAACACTATTATCCGACACTCCGTATTTAAAAATATTAACGGAGAAAGGGCGCTGAATGTAGCCACTTGGAACTTCGAGGATACCGCCCGTATCCAAAACTGCAGGTTTATCAATAATAAAGTTGACCTGCACAATCCCGATTGGAGAACAGGTGGAGGCATGAATATAGGTGGTAACCATGGAGTTATTATTATAAACAATTCATTGTTTGACAATAATGACACCGATGCTTTGTTTGGCTCAAACGGGCAAGTGTTTGTTTCTAATTGTACATTCGTAAATAATTCTAATGAAATAGACTATACTAGTGCCATTATAGATGGCGGAAGCAATATGAATATGTTTAACTGCATATTGGTCAATAACGGGCCATTACCTATCTGGGTTGGAGAATTGGAGTATATAAGTGCTCAGTTAAACATATACAACTCTCTAGTTGAAGGCGGTATTGGTTCTATTACCGTTGCCCCAAACGGAAGCCTTTACTACGATTCAACAAATATTGATGCTGATCCAAAATTTCTTAGCATGTGGGGCGATCCATATATGATTTCAGATAACTCTCCCTGTATAGATGCCGGAAGCCTTGCAAAACTCCCTTCGTTTATACAAATGCCTGATTATGACCTTGCCGGAAACCCAAGAGTATATGGCGACAGCATAGACATGGGCGCCTACGAATGGAATCCTACCATTGTTGGGTTTAACGAAATAGGTCCGGGGAAAAACACTGAAAAAAAACATATCCTTAAGTCTTCTCCCAACCCTTTCTATTGGGGAACTTATATTGAGGTTGAGGCTGATCCCGAGTACTCGGGAGAGGTTGAGGCTAAAGTTGAGATTTATGATAATTATGGACGACTGGTCAGAAACATTTTAAAAGGCAATCTAAATGATGATAGGCAAATTTTATGGTATGGCGACGACAATAATGGAAATAAGCTGCCTTCAGGGATTTATCACATAATATTATTTTATGGTGATAAAGAAATTCAAAGTTTGAAAGTTGTAAGAAAATAATTGCGCATGGTTTAGTTCATTAATATTCCATATTTTTTGCAAATATACCCATCATTCATCATTAAGAATTTTTATGAAATATTCACCCCCACCTTAGGTTTTGTAGTTCAACAATTTATTCTAATTTTGCGCCATGTTTAGAAAAGCAACATTTATATTGTTAATTACTGGTTTATTGACAGTTACCTTTAGTTGTAACGGATATCAGAAAACGCTGAAAAGCAGTAATAACGAATTGAAATATGAAACTGCAATCGACCTTTATGAGGCCGGAAACTTCACCAAGGCATTGCAATTCTTCGATATCTTAAGGGCAATACATCGCGGGACACCTAAAGGTGAACTACTTACCTATTATACTGCCAACTGTTATTTCCAGTTAAAAGATTATAATATAGCCAGTTATTATTATAAACAATATACCCAGCTTTACCCTCGCGGCGAGCATGTTAAAGAGGCGGCTTTCACGAGCGCATATTGCAATTACCTCGATTCGCCGCGATCGACGCTTGACCAGACAAGTACTTTTACGGCGCTGAAGGAGCTGCAGGATTATATCGACCAATATCCGAATGACAGTAGGGTAAAGGAAGCAACGCGGCTAATGGACGACCTTCGCGACAAATTGGAGATAAAGGATTATGACATTGCCAGGATGTATTACCGAATGGAGAGTTATCAGGCAGCCATCAGGTCGTTCGAGAACCTGATGGAAGATTATCCCGACACGGATTATCGGGAAGAGATAATGTATTATATAACAAAGGCTTATTACGAATATGCCGAAAAAAGCATTTATACAAAGAAAAAGATCAGATACGAGAAAACCATAGAATCGTATAACAACCTAAAAAACCAATACCCTGAAAGCGAGTATTTAAAAGAAGTTGAGAGTATTAGCGCTAATGCAAGAAAACATATATAACAATAATATAAAATGGATTATAAAAAGGTAAAGACCGAGAACACTGCGGTAACACGTCAAAAAGATGCTTTTTACGAACAGACCGGGAACATTTATGAGACTGTTGCTATTCTAGCCAAACGTGCCAATCAGATTGGGGCGGAACTGAAAAGCGAACTTGACCAGAAAACTGCCGAGTTTGCGTCAACAACTGATAATTTGGAAGAGGTATTCGAGAACCGCGAGCAAATAGAAATCGCAAAATTCTATGAAAAGCTTCCAAAACCAACCCTCATTGCCGTTCATGAATTTTTAAACGAGCAGATTTATATCAGGAACCCACATAAGACTGCTTCAACAAATTTCTAGAACTAAATGCTAAAGGGCAAGAAAATACTAATTGGTATCACAGCTAGCATAGCTGCGTATAAAATACCTTTTTTGATAAGGCTGCTAAAAAAATCGGAGGCCGAGGTCAGGATTCTTCTTACACCTTTCGCAAAAGAGTTTGTTACGCCGCTTACCCTTGCCACTTTGAGCGAGAATGCGGTTTTGCACGAATTTCACAAACGCGACGATGGCAGTTGGTTCAGCCACGTCAATCTTGGGCTCTGGGCCGATTTATTCCTCGTGGCACCACTTTCGGCCAACACAATGGGGAAGATGGCTCACGGAATCGCCGATAACTTGCTGTTGACCACGGTCCTGTCGGCACGCTGCCCTATATTTTTCGCCCCGGCCATGGACCTTGACATGTATCATCACCCAACTACCCGGGAAAACGTAAATAAACTGCAATCATTAGGCTATCGACTTATAGAACCTGTTGAGGGCGAGCTGGCAAGCGGGCTTAAAGGCATGGGGCGCCTTGAGGAACCGGAAATGATTTTTGAGATTATCAAAGAGCATTTCGAAAAAAAAAGCCCCTGAAAAATAAGAAGGTTCTTGTGAATGCAGGCCCAACCTACGAACCCATAGACCCTGTCAGGTTTATAGGCAATCACAGTAGCGGAAAAATGGGCGTGGCAATTGCCGATGCCTTTGCCGATCTTGGTGCCGATGTTGATTTGGTGCTGGGGCCAAGCCATGAAAAACCGCTTAACCACGGCATAAAGATACATGAAGTCCAAACTGCATCTGAAATGTATCAAAAATGCATGGGAATTTTTCCATCTGCAAAAATAAGCGTGCTTTCGGCGGCAGTGGCCGATTTTACTCCATCGCATAAGGCAAGATCGAAGATAAAGAAAGAGGACGGACTACAATCAATTGAACTAGAGGCTACTAAAGACATCCTTCTATCGCTTGGAGAAAGCAAGAAAGAAAATCAGTTCCTGGTCGGTTTTGCACTGGAAACCGATAACGAAAGAAAAAATGCGATTAAAAAACTAAAGGCCAAGAACCTTGATATGATAGTCTTGAATTCATTAAAGGACGACGGAGCAGGCTTTGGGCATTCCACAAACAAGATTTCCATAATAGACAATAAAGAAAATAGTTTGGAGTTTCCATTAAAAGACAAAAGCCAGGTGGCTGTTGACATTGTTCAGTCAATCATGAACTTACTCGATAAAAAATAAGAAAGAACACCATGCGTAAGCGAATATTAGTTGCAATCTTCTCCGTCTTAATGTCCGTCAATTTACCGGCGCAGGAATTTCTTTGTGATATCAGCGTTCAGCTGCAAGGCATACAGGGTGTTGACCCTAGCATTTTTGACGCGATGCAAAAGTCGATGTTCGAGTTCATGAATAACAAAAAATGGTCGGGATATAATTTCAAGATGGAAGAACGCATACAATGCACCATGCTTTTTACAATTACCGGCGTTAAAGGCAGCGATGAATTCTCCGGCACCTTAAATATTGTCCTGCAGCGGCCGGTTTACAAAAGCGATTATGCCAGCCCTGTCATCAATATGATCGACAAGGATATACACTTTAAATATATCCCCTATCAATCGATGGAGTTTGTTGAAAACACATATACTGACAATTTGACTTCCATACTTGCTTATTATTCCTATTTAATGCTTGGCCTGGATTTCGATACTTTCTCTCTTTATGGCGGCGACCCGTTTTATGAAAAAGCACAATCAGTGGTAAATTCGGCCCAGAACTCAAACGAGAAAGGCTGGCAAGCCTTCGAGGGACCAAAAAACAGAAATCAGTTTCTGGCAGGAATAACCAATAGCTCGTATAATAATTTAAGGATGTTCCTGTATGAATATCACCGCAGGGGCCTTGATATCATGTCGGATGACGTGGAAGCCGGACGTTCAGTATGCGGGAAATCACTAAGGCATTTCAAAGCCGTAAACGACAAAAGGCCGGGGCTTTACCCATTGCAGGTTTTTGTTGAGACCAAAAGAAGCGAACTTATTAATATATTTAAAAAAGCCACTCCGGCCGAAAAAACAGCCATGATCAACATCATGAAGGATGTGGACCCCGCAAACTCAAGCACTTATGACGCCGTTAATAAAGGAAGATAAGAATATGCGGGAAAGCCGGCAACAAATGACCAATTCTCAAATAATAAACCATTAGTCTTGATTCCTGTAGTTGTATGGGCCCTCAATGATTATTTTACCCTTATGTCCAGGAGTTTTTGATCTTCGACAAATGCCTCTAGACGATCGTTAATCCTTATGGGGCCAACACCGGCCGGAGTACCGGTAAAGATCAAATCGCCGAGCTTAAGGGTAACAAACTGAGAAACATAGGAAATGATTCGGTCGAAACCAAAAATCATATCACCGGAATTCCCCCTTTGTTTCTCTTCGCCATTAACCAACAATGAGAAACTGATGTCGGCAAGGTCCTTGATCTCGGATTTATCAATAAATTCCCCGAGAGGGGCAGAATTATCAAAAGCCTTGGCTATTTCCCAAGGCAGTCCTTTTTTCTTGCACTCGCTTTGCAAATCGCGGGCCGTCAAATCCAGGCCAACACCAATTTTGTCGTAATATTTATGGGCAAAACGTTCTTCTATATGACGGCCGTTCTTACAAACCTTCAGGACCAGTTCAGTTTCATAATGTATATCCGCGCTAAAAGCGGGATAAAAAAAAGGATTATGCTTTTGGATGAGGGCGGTGTCCGGTTTCATAAAAAAAACAGGCTTGGACGGAACAGGGTTTTTCAATTCCCTGGCATGACCGACATAATTCCTCCCGATACAAACGATTTTCATCTTAACTTAAGTTTAAAATTATAACTAGCCCATTCTCAGTTTAATACGGGTCATGATCTTTTTTGTATAGAGCGGGAAATCAGCCTTCATCATCCACGAATAATAGGAGGGCTCGTTCAAGAAAACTTCTTTAACGGTCTTGCCTTTGTGCTTACCGAAATTTATCACCTCTTCCCCGTCTTCATTCAAGATTACCTGCCCCATGAGATCGGCATTTTTATGGTGTGAGGAGAATTCTGCCAGGGCAGCAACATCATTTACAACTGGTCTCGACACTTTTCCGCTCTTGTCGGTAAAATCAACGTCTTTATATTTATCCAACTGTGCTAACAAAACCTCATAAGTCGCCATTACGTCGGCTTCAGCCGAATGTGCGTTTTCCAATTCCTTGCCAAGAAAGAACCTGACAGCGGCGCTCAAAGTCCTTTGTTCCATTTTCATGAAAATATTCTGGACATCAACAAGTTTCCTGTTCGATATCTCAAAATCCACATCGGCACGGAGAAACTCCTCAACCAACATGGGAATATCGAACTTCAAGGAGTTGTAGCCTGCTAAATCACAATTTGCCAGGAACTTATCAATCTCTTTGGCAACTTGCTTAAACGTAGGTTTATCCTTGATATCGTCATAGTAAAAACCATGCACCGAGGAGGCCTCGGCAGAAATGGGGTATTCAGGGTTTAAGACCCATGTTTTTGATGTGGTCGCATTATTAGTATCTATTTTCAGGATGTTCAGTTCAATTATCCTGTCTTTTGCCACGCTCAATCCCGTGCTTTCGATATCGAAGACGGCCAGAGGCTTTTTAAGGTTTAGTTCCATAATTTTATATAACAGTGTTTATGTCGAAATTTTCCAATAATTGCTTTACCCTCCTGAGGAACATTCCCCCGAGGGCGCCGTCAACAATACGATGGTCGTATGCCATGGAGAGTATCATTATATGCCGGATACCAATCATATCGCCACTGGCGGTTTCTATAACCACAGGCTTTTTCCTTATCGCACCAACGCCGAGGATAGCAACCTGCGGCTGATTGATTATAGGTGTCCCACTCAAGCTATCGAAGGAGCCAAAATTTGTGAGGGTAAATGTACCACCCTGAATATCATCAGCTTGCAATTTATTTTCACGAGCCCTGGCAGCTAAATCATTAACTGTTTTTGCCGTGCCGAGTATATTTTTCTGATCGGCATCTTTTATCACAGGGACAATTAGGTTTCCATTGGGGAGAGCCGCCGCCATCCCGATATTTATTCGTTTCCTAAGTATTACCTTATACCCATCAAGGGAGGCATTAACCTTTGGGTACTCCATAAGAGCCTGAGCCACAGCATTGATGAATAAGGGAGTAAATGTTATTTTCTCACCTTCGCGCTTTAATACTTCATCTTTGATTTTATTGCGCCAGTTTACGACATTGGTTACGTCCACATCGATAAAAGAAGTAACGTGAGGCGAGACATGGGCCGACATTACCATGTGGTCGGCAATCATGCGGCGCATCCTGTCCATCTCAAGCACCTGATCGCCTTCCGAAATACTGATAGGGGGAGGCTGAATGCCGGCAAGGGGTTTATTCTTCGGCTCATCAGGCGAAACAGAAGGCTGACGCTTCCTGTTTTCAAGATAATCAAGAACATCCTGTTTTACAAGGCGGTTATCTTTGCCGCCGCCTTTTATCTGTTCTAGTTCGGCAAGGCTAACACCTTCTGCCTTGGCAATGCTTTTCACCAAAGGCGACAAAAAACGGCTTGAGGATTTAAGGTTTACGTGATCCGGCTCCATATTTGAAGCTATTTCCAGCCTTTCGGT
>JAJRQZ010000137.1 GCA_024279935.1 Bacteroidota bacterium | reverse complement strand
TCATCATCCCAAGATTGACTTCCATCATCATTTATATTAATAGTTTTATCCTTATTTGCTTTATTCTCTATCGGAGAAACAATCTCCGTTCTCGGCTTGCTTTCATTGTGAATTGGCTGAGCGAATGTGTTGTTTGAAATAGCAGTGCTTAAGAGCAGGCTAATTATTGCTAAATAACGTTTCATAGTATTATATTTAAATGGTTAACGGTCATGACCGACATGTATCATATTGATATACAGTGTATTATGTTGGCATACTCTGATCTGTATCATTTTTTACCTACTTGGAATCGCCAAGAATATTTACTACCTTTGCATTTTTCAAATATACAATAAAACCAATTGTTATGCAAATTGAAACTATATTGATAGAAAACCTCAAGGACTCGCCCTACCAGGGCAGGATGATAGGTGAGCGCTCCGAAGTTGGTCAACCGGTAAAAAAGAGGTTAAAGGAACTTGCAAACAGTATAAACAGCAGCGGTTTGCTTCAGGCAATTTCGGTAAGGAAGGTGGACGACAAATATGAGATAATAGATGGCCACAGGCGTGTCGAGGCCCACAAACTTTTAGGCATAAAAACCATACAGGCGGTTTTAACGGACAAGACCGACCGGGAAGTACAGGTTATGAGTGTTGTAGCCAATTTGCAGCGCACCAACCTAAACAATATTGAAAAGGCCATTGCATTTCGGAAAATATTAAAAGCAAGGATATTCAAGACAAAAAAGGAACTCTCAAAAGCTATTGGCAAAGACGAAACCTATGTTGGTGATATTCTTAAGCTATTAAACCTTGACAAAAGAATTATTAACGATATATTAAAAAACCAGACAACAAACGATGTAAGGCTGCTAAGGCTCATAAGGTTGTCGGGCGAGCTTGACGAGGGCGGCAAATCGGACGCGCAGTTTTTTGTTTATCAAAAATTCAAGAAGGAAAACCTGACGCGCCAGGAACTAATGGCTTTAGTCAGCAGTGGCGATAAAAAAATTATAAGACCTGTATCTGTAAGCGGGCGCAATAAAAAGTTCAGACTTAGCATACAAGAAGAGTTTACAAAGGAACAGCAACAAAAGTTTATGGATATTATGGAGGGTAAAACGCAGGAGGCCATTGAGGAAGTTAAGGCAACTGCCGGCAAACGGTTATAAGTATGTACTTTATGAAGCAAGGGGATGTAAGTATCGTATTGTACAAACATCCTCGTTGCCGCTGCGCTCAAGCTAGCACGAAGGGGTATTCTACCTCTGGATTTTCAGTTCTAAAGTCTTGATTAACTCGGTTTGCTGCTTTTCCAATAATCTCAAAATTTCGAATTATTGCATCCACAGCAATATAAGTCTGTTTAAATTTTTTAAAGTCAAGTCTTATAAATACTAAATGATTTGTCTTAATTGTTCCTTGAGTGATTTTTCTGAAACCAAGTCTACTTTAAGTTTTAGCTCATTTTCCAGAAACTCCTGAAGATCAAAAAATTCCCATCCAAGAGGTTTTCTAAATGAAACCAAAATGTCAGTGTCTGAGTCCTGATTTTGTTCACTTCGAGCATAAGAACCAAAATAGCCTGTTTTTTCGACAAAATATTTTCTATATAAAAATGGCTTCAGTTCTTTTAATTTATTCTCGATGGCAATATTAGTTTTCATGTTTCAGATTTACACGATTTTTATTTCGGCCTCAATTTTCTTTTTTCATGGCGCATTAGGCCTCTACCCACAAAAATGGTTGCAGAACCCCAAATGTAGATAAAATTATCCTAAAATGCAAAGTTTCTATTGAAGTGTTTTTTTGGGATTGTGCCATAATACCAAATTAAGACCGTTGCAAAAGACAACATTTTGTTCAAATTCGAGCCTGCCTATCGTGTTTTGCCTGAGAGGGCGGCAGTATTTTTAAACCCACAGCAGACTGTTGTCTGTGAGGATTTTAAAAATACGACAACGAAGAAGCTGAATAAAAGATTGTCTTAATTCATTAAAAAAGCTTGGTGTTGCAACGGTCTTAAATTACCCATTAGGTCGTTTCTTGTTCCAGGCACACTTCTTTGTTCGTCCCGACCCCCTCAAAATTCAGCATTCAATATTCAACCTTAAGAATTCGATATTCCCCCCGGCCCCTCGGGCTTTGGCATTACTCAACAATCAGAAATGACATGCAAATCCTGAAGAATGTTCCTTGCGGCAAAGCAGGGACTTATAAGATTTAAAATGAATTTATGAGGAAGACAGGCACTATTCCTCAGAGAAATCCTTCAGTATATCGCGATAATGAGAGAACACATTTGCGCGCGACACAAAACCGACATATTTATCTCCTTTCAGGACAACGAGGTTATATTTGCCCGAATGTTGGAATTTTGTTGCCACGGCCTCCATATCGTCCCCATCGATATCAATTGTCTTGGTTGGAGTAAACATCAGGCTGCTCACCAGGGTATTGTCATAAAGCTCGGGCTTGAACATTATATTCCTTATCTGGTCTAAAATAATGATCCCGCAAAAAGTATTGTCGTTTTCAACAACAGGAAATACGTTCCTATGCGATTTTGTGATAACCTCGACCAATTGCCTCAAATTTGCGTCATAATTTATGGTATCAAAATCGGTTTCTATAAGCTCATCAATCTGCATCATGGACAACATGGCATTGTCTTTATGATGAGTAATTATATCGCCCCGTTTTTTTAGCTGAATTGTATAAATTGACCGAGGGGAAAAATGCTTTGAAAGCGCATACGATGTTGAAGCCACTATCATAATCGGGAAGAAGAGTTTATAACCTCCAGTTATTTCGGCAATTAGAAATATCGCAGTAAGGGGGGCATGAACAACACCGGCGAGAAGCCCTGCCATTCCGACAAGTGCAAAACTACTTTCGGGCAGATGGGTCACTCCCATTTGATTAAGTGTTTTAACGAACAAAAGCCCCGTCATGGTTCCTACAAAAAGCGTAGGGGCAAACACGCCGCCAACTCCTCCGGCACGAAAAGTAATGGATGTGGCCATTGCCTTAAAAACAATAATAGATGTTAACAGCAATAACCCAATCAACACATTGTCTTGATAATTATAAAACAATCCATTGTCGAATATAAAACTGATGTCACCTTTTAAAGCACCGTTGACTGCTTCATAGCCTTCGCCATAAAGCGAAGGCAGCAAGAAAATCAGAAGGCCCAGCAAGCCAACTCCTACCAGGAACTTCCAGAACCAGCCTTTGATCTTGTCGAACACTATACCGCTAAACACATAAATCTTAATGAAATATGTGGAAACAAGTGCTGCAAACAAGCCCAACCCGATATAATAAGGTGTTTGATTTAAATTAAAATCCTCTATAAAGTCGAAAGGATAGAGTACGGTTTGGCCGAGAAAGAAATACGATGTCAATGCAGCGGTGATAGAGGCAAAAAGCAGGGGGACCAATGCCGACATGGTCATGTCGAAAAGTATAACCTCAAGCGCGAACACTATTGCTGCTATGGGAGCCTTAAAAATAGCCGACATGGCGGCGGCCGAAGCAAACCCCAATAATGAGACAGTTTGTTTATAGTTGAGACCCAGCAGTTTGCCAATTCGAGAGCCATAAGCGGCACCCGTAACAACAGTTGGCCCCTCAAGCCCCACGCTTCCCCCAAAACCAACTGTGAGCGCAGCGGTAATCAATGAGGAGAAGGTATTGTGCGTATTAATTATCCCATGTTGTTTCGATATGGAATAAAGTACGTTGGGGATACCGTCGCGGACAGGCTTTCTCAATATAAATTTGATGAACAATACGGTGGCAAGAATACCGATGGCCGGATATAAGAGGTATTGATAGTTATTGTTTGCGACATCGAGGTTGGCAGTAAGGAATTCGATAATCTTGAAAACCATAGTCTTCATCAATACTGCTATCAGCCCCACAAAGAAACCGATAACTATGCTCAAGGCGATCATTTTCTGCCTTAAAGGGAACTTTCGTGTAGCAAGCGCAAGTTTTACCGAAATTTTTTTAATCCGTTTCATTAATTTTCGCAAAAGTAAATACTTAATGATATGAAATAACAAAACCATTAAGAATTCTTTAATAAATCTTAAAATCCTTACAATCAAATCCACTCACCATCGTCCTTTGTACATTTTCCCTATTTTCGCAAAAATTTTAGCAATTGAAAAAAATCATCACATATAACGTAAACGGCATCCGCGCGGCTGTAAAAAAAGGCTTTATAGAATGGCTGGAGGCTGCTTCGCCGGATATTGCCTGCATACAGGAAACCAAGGCACAGGAGGATCAAATACCTTCGTTTGAATTTGCTGGCCTGGGATACAGGACCTTCTCTTTTTCGGCAACAAAAAAAGGTTATTCGGGAGTTGCTATTTTGTCGAAAAGCGAGCCGGATCATGTTGAATACGGGATGGGGATCGAAAAGTATGATTTCGAGGGCAGGCTTATCCGTGCCGATTATGGCGATGTTTCTGTGATCAGTGTTTACCACCCTTCGGGTTCCAGCGGCGATCTGCGCCAGGATTTCAAGATGGAATGGCTGGCAGATTTTCAAAACTACATACTCGAACTACGAAAAACCCGCACAAAACTCATAGTTTCAGGCGATTACAATATCTGCCACAAGGCAATAGATATTCATGACCCCATAAGAAACGCAAAATCATCGGGATTCCTCCCCGAAGAGAGGGAGTGGATGAGCGGTTTTATAAATTCGGGTTTCATCGATTCGTTCAGGTATCTGAACAAAGAACCTCACAATTATAGCTGGTGGAGTTATCGCGCCAATGCGAGAAACAACAATAAAGGCTGGCGCATAGATTATAATATGGTTAGCGATAATATGGAAGACAAAATAAAAAGAGTTGCAATTCTGCCCCAGGCAAAGCATTCGGATCACTGTCCGGTACTTTTAGAAATAGATTTTTAATTGAAAAAACGAATAGCGATATTAGGTTCCACGGGTTCCATTGGCACCCAGGCCCTTCGAGTTGTTGAGGAGCAAAAGGAGCATCTTGAAGTTGAGGTACTAACTGCTAATCAGAATGTTAACTTGCTTATTGAACAGGCTGTCAAATTCAAGCCAAACGTTGTTGTTGTTGGCAACGAAGATTTGTATCCCGAAGTTTTTGATGCCCTCGACCCGCACGATATACAGGTTTATGCAGGCAGCAAAGCCATTGAGCAAATAGTGGAAATGGACAGCATAGACTTGGTCCTGACGGCCATTGTTGGTTTCGCAGGCCTAAAACCAACTTTAGCGGCTTTGGAAAACCGCAAGACCGTTGCTTTGGCTAACAAGGAGTGTTTAGTAGTGGCAGGGCATTTAATCTCAGAAACATCATTGAGGAAAAATGCGCACATAATTCCTGTTGACTCGGAGCATTCAGCTATTTTTCAATGCCTTATGGGCGAAATGAACAATCCTGTACAAAAGGTGATACTGACTGCCTCCGGCGGGCCGTTCTTGAATTACAGCCATTCCCGGCTTTCGCAAGTAACGGCCAAGCAAGCACTTGCCCATCCTATTTGGAATATGGGCAATAAAGTTACAATAGATTCCGCGAGCATGATGAACAAAGGCTTGGAGGCAATAGAGGCAAAATGGCTCTTCGATTTAAAACCGGGGCAGATTGAAGTGTTGATACATCCGCAGTCGGTAATTCATTCAATGGTTTATTTTGAGGATGCCACGGTTAAGGCACAGATGGGGGAAGCCGATATGAGAATACCGATACAATTTGCGATGACTTATCCCAACAGGATGAAAAACAGCATAAAACGATTAGATTTGACAAACCTGGGCCATCTTGATTTTCAAGTGCCTGATATCAAAAAATTTAGTAATCTTGCACTCGCCTTCGAAGCCATGAAAATGGGTGGCAACAAGCCATGTGTTTTGAATGCAGCCAACGAAATTGGCGTTGAGGCCTTCCTTATGGGAAGGATAAGCTTTACCGATATGAACAGAGTTGTGGAAAATTGTATATCAAATATGGAGCTGATAAATAATCCATCAATGGATCAACTAATTGACATTGATACGGAGACAAGGCAAAAAGCAAAAGAATTTATTAAAACGATAACATAATAATGGAAATAGTAATAAAAATCCTTCAGCTGATATTCAGCCTCTCGATATTGGTCGTGGTTCACGAGTTCGGGCATTTTGCCGCGGCAAAAATCTTTAAGACGAGGGTCGAGAAATTTTATCTGTTTTTCAATCCCTGGTTCTCGCTGTTCAAATTCAAGTATAAAGGAACTGAATACGGTATGGGCTGGCTTCCGCTTGGGGGATATGTTAAAATTGCAGGTATGATCGACGAGTCGATGGACAAGGAACAAATGGCCCAACCCGTACAGGAATGGGAATTCCGGGCCAAACCTGCCTGGCAAAGGCTTATAATTATGCTCGGCGGTGTTTTTATGAACGTAGTATTGGCAATAGTTATTTATATTGGGATACTATCGTTTTACGGCGAAGAGTACCTGCCTACTTCGGAGGCCAACAAATTCGGTGTGAGCGTTGACAGCCTTGCCATGGAGATGGGCTTTAAAACAGGCGACAAAATAGTTTCTGTTGACCGCGTTTATGTTGACGACTTCCAGAAGATCCCCGTTAACATGATACTTAACGAAGCGAAGACGGTCCAGGTTATCAGGGACGGGGAACAAATGGACATAGTGCTGCCGTCGGGAAGCTTAAATAAGCTTATAAAGCACAAATCGCCCATAATGAGCATTAGGATTCCTTTCATCGTAAAAAGTTTCTCCGATGACTCACCTATCGAAAAAGCCGGGATGCAGGTTGGCGATTCCATCATTGGAATCAACGATACCTATGTTAGATACTATTCTGAATTTGTAAAGGAAATTCAAAAGTATAAGAATCAAGAAGTTAACGTCATAGCCAAGAGAGGTGACGACACACTTAACTTCGATGTCCAGCTCGACGAAAAAGCCATAATAGGTGTATTCGGGCAGAATGATATAAATAAATTTTTCAAGCTTCACAAAAAGAGCTATGGGTTTGTGGAGGCTATTCCTGCCGGGTTCAACCGTACCTGGAAAGGCATCGGCAATTATATAAAGCAATTGAAGCTGATGTTCTCGCCCGAGGTTAAAGCCTACGAAGGTGTTGGAGGTTTTGGGATGATAGCCAGTATTTTCCCTGCCCAATGGCATTGGCAAAGCTTCTGGAGATTGACGGCATTCCTGTCTATTATGCTGGCCATTCTAAACGTATTGCCTATCCCGGCCCTCGACGGAGGCCACGTAATGTTCCTTCTTTACGAAATAGTGGCCCGGCGCAAGCCAAGCGACAAATTCCTCGAATATGCGCAAATAGTCGGAATGGTGTTGTTGTTCAGCCTTTTGATTTATGCTAACGGAATGGATGTCATAAGGGCTATCTTCCCTGACAAATAGAAATATAAAGAGAATAAATATTCATAAAAAAATGGGACAATAATTATTGCCCCATTTTTATCAACCAAATTTCCTACCTTCGGTTTAATTGTTTATATTTAATTTTTGCTCAATCTTAGCTAACCTGGCTTTTAATTCTTCGTTTTCATTTTGCAAGTATTTATTCTTGTTGTTTAGTTCCTGTACGGCCTTTACCAGTGGCACAACAAACTCAGCATACCTTAGGCCGTAATGGTCCTTGCTGTTTTCGGGCTTGTCGATACCGCTGAAATCATAAGCTATATCGTTGGCGGCATGTTCCACTTCCTGAGCGATAAAGCCTGATTGAAGGCGTTCGGTTTTTGCCTTAACGGCCTCTTTGTCTGTTCCTTCAACACCTAAAAACTGATTTATCCCTGCAATATCTAGATTATAAACAACAGGTCGGAGCCTCATAATAAATTTCAAGCCAGGCACATCATCTTTAATATTTGACTTAAGCCTTCTATCGGAAACATTCGTCCATGCGACATAACCCCCAATTGAACTAACGCTGGAATTACCAATCCTGATCTGGTTGTCTGCGCTAATGACAGCCTGGCTTCCCAATGCAGTACTATTTGTATAATCAGTAATGCCTGTATTCCTCGCTTGATATCCAATATATGTGCAATTACTGTTAGTAGTCCCGTAATTACCTGCCTCATAACCCATTGCGACATTGTTTGACCCTGTTGTATTATTATTCAATGCACTTTTGCCAAAAGCAACATTATAATCGCCTGTTGTATTGGAATATAAAGACTGGTAGCCCACAGAAGCAAGATAATCACCTGATATATTACTTCTAAGTGCCTGTAATCCAAAAGCCGAATTGCCCGTACCGCTGTTATTTGCAAAAAGAGTTTCAAAACCAAATGCTGAGTTATAGTGATCAGTATTAGTGAAAAGAGCATTGGCGCCCATTGCAGTATTATCAATTCCGGAGGTGTTATTATAGAGAACCTGATAACCGAAACCGGAATTATAGGCACCGCTAGTATTTTTGAACAATGCCAGTGATCCCAATGCTGCGTTATATAATCCCGAGCTATTGGACGGCATTGCGTTGATACCGACGGCAACATTGTTATTTGCGCCATCGTCAACATTGCCTGCCATATTTCCAACAAACAAACTGGAACCGTCGTAAACAACATCAGAGAGGTCGTTGAGTTCCGTGGCGGCAGCATTTACCTGCCAGCTTGCGGTCCCGTTGGCATCCGAAGTGAGCAGCTTCCCGCTTCCCGGGCTGCCTCCGGTAATTTTTATCGTTCCGTTTATATAAACTTCATCAGCGGCAAAATCGCCGCCTATAAGGGGTGTGTTCGAATTTGAATTCTCAATGTAGAGCTTGTTGGAAGCCGTTTCGTTGTATCCTGCCATATAGCCCAGGAATACATTACCGGACTTTGAGTGCAAGGAGGCTCCTTTACCAGCCAAATAACCTATTATAGTATTTTGGCTACCAGTTTGGTTAAGTGAGTTGGCAGAATGTCCGATGGCGACGTTTGACTGACCGCTTGTGTTCGACGAAGATGCACTGGATCCCACAGCAACATTTGTTGCACCCGTATTTTTTTCAAGAGCCTGGGGCCCGATAGCAACATTTGAAGAGGCAGTTAAATTATTTTTTAATGCATAATATCCCAATGCAACATTATCGGACCCAACTGTATTTGCATTTAATGCCTGGGCTCCCACGGCTATATTACGGGCAGCAGAACTACTATTCGCCATGGCTTTTCTGCCAATACCTACATTGTAGTTTCCACCGCCATCCGAATTACCGGCCAAATAGCCGACAAAAACACTTGTGTCATCGCTTATGATATCGCCTATGGTGTTTAATTCTATGCCCGACCAGGATGCATTTCCACTGGCATCGGAAATTAAATATTTTCTTTCACCAGGGCTTCCGCCTGTAATTCTCAGTGTTCCGTTTATGTCAACTCTATCTGTGGAGAAGTCGCCACCGATAAGCGGTGTTGCGGAATTGGAATTTTCGATATATAGCTTGTTCGAGCCTGTTTCGTAATATCCGGCCTTATAACCCAGAAATACGTTACCACTCTTTGTATGCGGCGAAGATCCGTACCCCGCCTCAAAGCCGATTAAAGTATTGGAGCTGCCGCCCGTCATATTAAAACCTGCCATATATCCTAGTACTGAATTATAATATCCGTTAACTAAATTTTGTAATGCATTATTTCCAACAACATTGTTTTCTATTCCAACTGTTAACGAATACAATGAATAGTAACCCAAAGCCATATTCCCACTTGCGGTTTGACTATTATAAAGAGAATTATGTCCTATGCCTATATTAAAAAACCCAGTAGTATTCTTATATAATGAAGAATGACCTAGAGCAACATTATTGTACCCTGTTGAGTTATTTTCTAGCGAATAAGCACCAAGTGCTACGTTCTTAGCCCCTGTTGTATTTAGCCAACCAGCGCTATAACCTATCATTACATTTTGGTTATCGGTATGATGATCACTTTCTCCGGCTCCCTCCCCGATAAAAACCGATAGTCCGTTGTTCAGCATCTCTAATCCTCCTTGCTGAAACCTGAAATAATTAGTGTCTTGCAATTGGATCTCTGCTATGTCGTTGCCCATGGAAGTGCCCAAACGAATTTCAGAATCGCCATTGGAGTCCAATATCTTATCCAATACCCCAGATTTAAAATCCGTAAAAGAAGTGCCGTCCCAGAAATAATATTTACCCAAATCCGTATCATAAACTATCATTCCCTTCTCGGTAGTCCCCAAACCAGAAGCAAAAGTTGTTTTCTGTGCAGTGGTCATTCGCGGGACAAGCAATCCTTTGGTAGAAGAACTTATATCGAGAATCGACTTGGAATTTGCTGCAGCCCCAGATTCATTAATTGAAACCTGAGCAGCCAGCCGAGGGCTGAATCCTACCAGCCATAATACCAATAAAAAGACAAGCGGTGAATTAAGATTATTCATTTAATTAATTTTTAAAATTCATGGACAAAACTATATTAGTACATATCAATACACTAATTATCCATGTCTATTTCAGGTGGACTTATTAGTTGAAAATAATTATTATAGGTAGATTTAAAGTAGTATAAATATTTTTTTTATACTGATTATCTGGATTTTATATATAGCATAAAAGTAATTGTGTTTTTTGTGAATAATATATATAGGTAAACTGAGTATATTTGTACAGATATTCTAAATATACTTATGAAACTACTTAAACACAAAGGCAATGCTATTGTAGTTGCCGCAATGATAATTATTCTATCCCATTCTTATATGGCTTATCCGCAAAACAAGGCTGAGGTAGAAAAACTAAAAAATGAAGCTAGGGCAGTGAGCATCGCCTCCTATAATTCAACCTTGAAATTATCGGAGTACTATTGGAATTATTCTTTTGACAGTTCGATAATGTATGCCCGAAAGGCAATCAAGCTTTCAAAAAGCCTAAAAAACGATAGTTTGGAGTCGCTTGCCAATATCTATATGGCCTTGTCGTATAATTATATCGGCCAACTTGATTCGTCTTTGTATTATTGCGGCATATCAAAAAACTCATCGGGCGAATACCCAAGGCTTACAGCAAAAATAAATAGTATTTTAGGTATTACCTATCGCAAATTAGGCAATTTTAAAATGGGCATGAAGTATGGTGAACTGAGCGTCGAAATGTTTAAGGAGGTACATGATTCATTGAATTATGCAACCTCAATAGGCAATGTTTCGACCACGCTCCAGGAAATGGGCAATCCAACCAAAGCCATCATTTATTCGCTAAAAGCCGCAAGGATATTCAAATCGCTCAAAGACAGCTTCGACCTCGCCAAGAGATATGGGACCATTGCCAACATATATCTCGACATGGTCAATTTAAAAAAAGGGATAGAGTATTATAACTTAGGCATTTCGTTGGTTGACAGCGCAAAGCACAAAGGCTTGTATGTAACCTTCGTGTTCAATATGGCTACCGTTTACCATCAATTGGAGAAATACGACTCGGCCATATATTTCTACAACATTTCATTGAATCATTATCGGCAAACCAACGATCGCGAGGGGGTAGCATTTGCAAATCAAAATATTGGGCTTTCGCTCATCGGGAAATCAGAATACAGGAAAGCTATAAATTATTTGCAGGATGCATTTTTGTTGTTCTCGAATTTATATACGATACGCAATGTCCCGGATGTGTTGTCAGACCTGGGCTTGGCCTACTCAAGCGCCGGCATAAGCGATTCGGCGGTGATGTACATTCAAATGTCGGTTGATACTTGCATAAAATATAATCTGCTGAGAGAAGAGCTTAAGGCGCGGAAATTATTATATGAAGTTTATAAAACAAGGGGGGAGCTGTCCAATGCATTATTGAATTTCGAAAAGTACAAGACCATAGAGGACAGTATATTTAGCGAGACCACCAAGGAAAAGATGGCTGAGCTCAGCATGGAATACGAAACCGGCCTGAAAGACGAAAAGATAAAGCAATTGGAACTTAACGAAAGGATAAGCCGGGCCAAGACCCGTACATATATCACTATGTTAGTCTCCCTGACCGTTCTTTTCGTATTAATAGCTGGCATATTATATTATCGCAAGCGCACACAAAACAAGATATTGTCGATCAAGTCCAGGTTATGGGAAAAGGAAAAAGCCGAGCTCGACAGGGAACTGACTTACAAAAAGAAGCAGCTTAGCTCACACGCCTTGCACATGACCCAAAAAAACAAGATACTTCAGAACATCCGCAAAGCGATTAACGAAGTAACGCCATACGTTCCTGAATCAGCCAAGTTCAAGATAAAAGAGTTGCAGGCGGAACTTAACAAAAGCCTCCGCTACGATAAGGATTGGGAAGTCTTCAGTATGTATTTCAATGAACTCAACAAAGATTTTTTTGAAAAGCTCATGGAGATAAACCCTAAATTAAGCCAGTACGACCTAAGGCTTGCCGCTTTGTTGAGGATGAACATGAACATCAAGGAAGCCGCCGCTGTATTGAATATCGAACCCGACAGCGTAAAGACCGCACGCTACAAGCTCCGCAAGAAACTTGCCTTAAAGGCCGAGGACGATTTAATGAAATTTATTAATGATATCCAATAAGTCTGTTTGCATTAGGAAGAGGAGACCCGCCCCACCGGTTTGAGTTTTGCAAAACAAGGTTTAAAACAAGATCACACTAGGGCTATCACAAGGCAGTTCCCTGCTGGCTTGGCCTGATACCATGGAATCGATGAGATATATGTCAGCGATTTAATGGAAGTGATTATTAATTTTACTGAAGTTTCGCATTTATAAATAAACAGTTGACAAACTGCGACTTATTAAATACTGGTTACTACTCAGCGGGTTTATCAAGTTGATTATCAATAGCCCCATGCTTCAGCGTGGGGCTATATATTTGAAACCTCAGTAGTTTTGGCGGAAATTTTGTGTTTTTCAAACAAAAATTGTGACAAAACGGATAGGTAACCAATGAGTCAATATTT
>JAJRQZ010000136.1 GCA_024279935.1 Bacteroidota bacterium | reverse complement strand
CTTTTTCGCATATCTGTTGGGTGAACATAAAGGTGAAACCGATTTCCTGAAGATAGTGTAAACATGGTTGATCTTTTTTGAGCGCAAACTTATTGGCTATTTGCCGCTCAAAAAAGATGGGGTTGGTAGTGGGGATACGTATTTGGTGTAAAATTGGCCACATTGCATATTAAACCATTTGTGTGATAAAATGCGATGAGAGCCATTTTACTTATAGCAATGGTTGTCCCGATACATATTTGAAAAGGCATCAAGAGAGAAACATATTAAAGGTGCATTTCAAATAGTAATCAGTATTGCAGCTAAAACTAAAATCGTTAAGAAAACGCCGTTCTTCTTGCAAACAAGAAACCCCCCGAAAAGAAATCCGGGGGGTTTTTAAGGGATATTTTTGTTTATCCGTGGAAGAATATTATTTCCTGCAACCAGTAAATAAAGATACCGCCAAAATAACCTATAAGTGCAAGCCAGCTGATTTTCTTCATATACCATATAAAATCGATTTTCTCAAGACCCATGGCTGCAACTCCGGCAGCAGATCCTATAATTAGGATACTTCCACCTGTTCCTGCTGCATAAGCAAGAAGTTCCCAGAAGGCGCCGTCCTGAAGGAAATGATGCATATAAGAAGGCTCTGCGGATGCCTGGACCATTGCCTCCGTCATAACAGGATACATCCCCATTGCACCAGCCGTTAGGGGAACATTGTCAACTATGGCCGACAATACACCGATAGCGGCGTTAATACCATAAATATCGTGCACGTTCTTATCCAAAACTCCGACATCAACCTCAAATGCCCTGCCGACTCCAATGCTGCAACTGCCGAAAGTATTCCGAGGAAGAAGAAAATAGTAGGTACGTCAACTTTCCTCAAAACACCTATGACGGTGAGCTTTCTGCGGTCTTCAACACTCTTGTTCTTGTGCATGATCTCCGTTGTTATCCATATCACACTCAGGCCGAACAACATTCCCATATAAGGGGGAAGGTGTGTAAACGTTTTAAACACAGGGACAAACAATAATGCGCCTACTCCCATGAACAACAACAGTTTGCGCTCAAAATGGGTGGTAAACTCCCTGGTCTCATCAATATCTAGTTTTGGCCTTTCAACATCACCTTTCATGAAGAAGGTTACAACTAGCAATGGGAACAACATATTAAATACACTTGGCAGGAACACCATCATAATGATATTTCCGGCGGTAACTTGCTTCCCGATCCATAGCATGATTGTGGTTACGTCGCCTATGGGCGACCAAGCTCCTCCTGCATTAGCAGCAATCACTACCATACTGGCAAAGAACCATCTTGTTTTTTTATCATCAATCAGTTTCCTCAACAGGGCGACCATGACAATAGTTGTTGTTAAGTTATCAAGCAATGCCGACATGAAAAAGGTAAGTATACTAAGTATCCACAACAACTTCACCTTGTTGGTGGTGGTAATTTTATCCGTGATTAATTTAAACCCCTGGTGTTGGTCGATGGTCTCAACAATAGTCATCGCTCCCAAGAGGAAGAAAAGAATTTGTGAGATATCCCCAAGATGCCTAACGATGTCATTGTCGATAACATGGTACTTCATCTGCTCAAGCAGGCTAGCATCAGGGTATTTAGTGATGAAATCCTGATGGTCAGTACTTTTAAGGAAACTCAACCACGAATCGCTGAACCCCAAGCCTAATATGCCGCCTACATCAAGGATATAAACAGTCCAGATAACTGAGCCGAGCAGCAAAGCAGAAGCAGCCTTGTCAATTTTCAATGGATGTTCGAGCGCTATCATCAGATAACCGAGAACAAATACTACAATCATTAAAATAAACATACCGTCAAAAATATTTTATTTGGTTTATAATGGCGGCAAATTTATAAAATTAACATTCGTCAAATATTCAAAACATATAAATATATCAATATTTGCGAAATTTATAGTAAATCTAAATTAGGCAAGGCTCGGGGAATAGAGGAATTAATGAGGCTTAGCGCATGCCGCAAGCCCCAATTATCCACTAAACATCATAAACAGCGAACGTATTTCCGCAATAATCAAACAGGCGGTCGCGATAAGCTTTCAATAGCAAAATAATTTCGAGCGGAGGCAGCTGCACAAACAATAATTCACTGAATTATCAGTTTGTATTAACAGCAAAATGTTAAAAACATCTGCTTACAAAATCGGTGATTCGCAATTAAGATTTAAATTAGCAATTCTTCAGGAAAAAAATTAATCATGACAACAGGAATTATATTACAAATTCAGGAAACGGCTCAAAGCCTTAGCGGTGTTGGTGCAGAAGGTGAAGCAAGCCTTCCCATACTCGACCTTGTTATAAAGGGCGGATGGATTATGGGAGTTATCGGCTTGCTTTCGCTAATTGCATTTTACATCTTTTTGGAAAGATACTTTGTTATTGGCAGGGCTGCCAGGGAAGACAAAGGTTTCATGAACAATATACGTTCATATATCCACGAAGGAAAATTAGAATCGGCAAGGGCGCTCTGTGTGAGCAACAATTCGCCCATAGGCAGGATGATCGACAAGGGCCTGGCCAGAATAGGAAAGCCCCTCAACGATATAAACGCGGCTATCGAGAATATTGGCAAGCTCGAGATCTCAAAGCTCGAAAAAAACGTTGCCGGCCTGGCCACTATTGCCGGCGCCGCTCCCATGCTCGGATTTCTTGGCACCGTTATCGGGATGATACGAGCGTTTTACGATATGTCGATGGCCGGGAACAACATTAACATCGAATTGCTCTCAAAAGGTATTTATCAGGCCATGATTACAACAGTTGGTGGTTTAATAGTTGGTATTACAGCATACATATTTTATAACATACTGGTTGCCAGGATACAAAAAGTGGTTTACAAACTGGAGATCAATGCGACCGAATTTATGGACGTTCTTTACGAACCGGCTAAATAATAAAAAAACGGAAATATTATGGCAATTCAAATGCGAAATAAGAGGGACACCCAATTCAGCATGGCATCCATGTCGGATTTGGTTTTCCTATTGCTTATATTCTTCATGTTGACATCGACGCTGGTTTCCCCAAACGCAATTAAATTGCTGCTTCCGAGCAGCAACAGCAAAACAATGGCAACACAAAACGTTACTGTTTACATAAACAAAGCACGGAATTTTTATGTCAAGGACAGAAGGGTTAAGGCATCTAACTTGCAGAACGTTATTTTCAGCAGTATAAAAAACGACGCGAACGCATCAATTGTATTGCGCTCCGACAAAACCGCACCGGTACAGGATATTGTTGTTGTAATTGATGCGGTTAACAACATAAACAATAAATACGGCACCAAACATAAAGTTATTCTGGCCACAAAGCCGAGGAAATAACACTAAATCTGTTAAATGAAAATAGACAAGGATAAACGAAGAGGGATAATTGGTAGTACGATAGTGCATATCATTCTGTTTATCAGTCTGTTCCTAATTGCGCTCCGGACTCCTCTGCCATTACCGGGCGAGGAGGGCGTTGAAGTAAACTTAGGATATAGCGAAACGGGAATCGGCAATGTCCAGAGCGACAATCCGCCACCGCAAAGCAACACAGTTAGGCCAAAACAGATTCAACCACAGCCCAAACCGGAACCTGTCCCGGAAAAGGAAGAAATCATAAAGCAGGATGTTGAAGAGGCTCCTGCCATAGAAGAGAAGACAGAAAAAGAGCCCCTTAAAAAAGAACCTGAAAAACCTATAGTAAAAACAGAGGAAAAAAAGCCGGAGCCAGTAAAAGAGCCTGAAGATAAAGTTGAAGAAAAAACCGTTGACTCAACTTTTGCTGAAGAAGTTGCTGAAGAAATAACAGAGCCAGAGCATGTTGTTAACAAAAGGGCATTATTTACCGGCACCGCCAACAACAACACCCAAGGAACCAATCAAGGAATAGCCGGTGGCATAGGCGACCAGGGAAAACCTAGAGGCTTTAAGGATAGCGATAAATATGACGGCCGCGGAGGAAAAGGTAACGGGCCTTCTTTTTATTTAGGAGGGAGGGGATCCCTATACCTCGATGAACCAAACACGGATTTCAAAGAACAAGGGGACGTTGTAGTTGATATTTGGGTTAACAGAAATGGCGAGGTCGTAAAGGCCCAGGTAAAATCGAAAGGGACAAACATCCTGGATGCGAAACTAAAGCAAAAAGCCGTTGACGCTGCAAAAAACTCGAAATTCGAATCCGACCCAAAGGCCGAAGAACTTCAAAGAGGAACTATAACCTATAAATTCGTGCTGCTTAAATAATTTTAAAATACCTTTGTAAATTAATTTTATCGCTTTGCGAGGCATGGATTATAAAGAAACGATTAATTGGCTTTTCGGTCAGTTACCTATGTATCAGCGTATCGGGAAGGCCGCATATAAAGCCGACCTAAATACTACCATAGAATTGCTAAAGGCTATTGGCAACCCCCAGAGCAATTTCAAAGCAGTTCATATAGCAGGCACCAACGGCAAGGGCAGCGTTTCGCATTTAATCTCATCCATGTTACAGGAAGCAGGAACCAAAACAGGTCTTTATACCTCGCCCCATCTGAAGGATTTCAGGGAACGGATTAAAATAAACGGACAAATGATCCCTGAGGAAAAAGTTACAGGTTTTGTTGAGGAAAACAAGGAAATATTGCAAAAACTAAAACCTTCGTTCTTCGAAATGACAGTGGCCATGGCGTATGATTATTTTGCCGGCAGCGAAGTGGATATTGCCGTCCTTGAAACCGGCATGGGCGGCCGCCTCGACTCGACTAATATATGTAAGCCCATAATAACATCGGTTACCAACATAGGCCTCGACCATACTATGTTCTTAGGCGATACGCTCGAGAAGATAGCAGCTGAGAAAGCCGGGATATTCAAAAATAACGTCCCGATAGTCATTGGCAGGAAGCAACATGGGACGTCAAAGATCTTCAATGACAAGGCCAATATGCTAAATGCCGAAATATTCTTTTCCGAAGACGAGATTTATATTAAGACCTTGAGAAACCGCAAAGGTTTCAACAGGCATTTCGATATTTGGCACAACAACGAATTGTTTGCCGAAGACATAAGCTCTCCCCTTGCGGCCGATTATCAAATCGAGAATTTGCGAACCGCGATAAGCATTGCCTTGAAACTTAATAATTCGGGCATTGAGATAAGCAAGGAGAACATACTTGAGGGCATAAAAAACGTTGTTCATAACACCGGTTTTAAAGGTCGTTGGCAAAAACTAGCCAACAATCCGCTAACTATTTGCGACACAGGTCATAACGTAGATGGAATACATGCAGTTGTAAAACAAATACAACAATTGCCTTATAACAGCTTGCACTTTATTCTGGGCTTGGTAAGCGATAAGGATGCTGACAATATCCTCGGCTTGCTCCCGAAAACAGCACATTATTATTTTTGCAAACCTGATATCCCGCGCGGCATGCCGGAAGACATACTTGGACAGCGTGCATTTAAAGCAGGACTGAAGGGCGAAACATATTCATCTGTTTTGCAGGCTTATAATTCGGCTTGCAACAATAGCAAACCAAATGATTTAGTTTTTATTGGCGGCAGCACCTTCGTTGTTGCAGAAATTGTTTAAAAATGGAAATTTCAACTTATGACATCATTCAGCTGGCACTGGTTTTTGTTTTGCTGATTTTCGGGATTTATTATGTAATAAGCGAGTTTTTCGGCAGGTCGTACGAACCGGCGATATGGAAATACAATTTGGGCAAAAACCTGATTGACAACGCATTGTTCAAGGCATCAAAAAAATATAAGGATAAAGGCCGATTTTTTAATTTCTGGTTTCAAACCCAGCGCCTGGACGAAAGGCGAATTCAGGGTGCTTATGCGGAGCTGGGTGTTTATAAAGGCGACACGGCCGAAATACTCCATCTTATGTCGCCCGATAGGGAAATCCATCTATTCGACACCTTTGAAGGGTTCAGCGAAAGGGATTTAAAAGACGAAACAGGGAAAGCCGCAACTTATACAACCCATAATTTTGCCGACACTTCAGTCGAACAGGTTGAGAACAGGCTGAAAAGCGACAAATTCCACTTCCATCCGGGCTACTTCCCGAAACCGGCTGAAGGGATTGAGAAGGGAAAATACGCCCTTGCTTCCTTGGATGCCGATTTATATAACCCGACAATTGCAGGCCTCGAATATTTTTATCCCTTAATGAGCAAGGGCGGCATAATCCTCATCCACGACCATAAGCCCGACTGGCCGGGAATAATGCAGGCCGTAAAGGAGTTTTCCTCCAATATTGACGATGTGTTTATTCAACTTAACGATAAGGACAGCACAATAATGATGGTTAAGGATTAAGGTGGGGGTTCATAAACTGCCCTTATCGGTAGTTGGCAGTAATTAAAAAAACAAGAAATATGAAAACAATATTTAAAACGGAAAATTTAAAGAGAATTTTATTTTCTACATTTTTAGGATACTTAATCGGTGTGATTTTTTCATACATCAATCTATTCGGAAGTAGTCAAAATGCACCTTTAATGTGTGCTTTTGGAGCAATGGCATTTGCTATTGTAAGTTTAAAAAACAAGAAATTAGATTTGTTATATAAAGGGATAGAGGTCAGTAGTTAAATACATATATTTTATTATCTTTGAGGTCAATAAATATGGTAGTCTTATGGATTTATTTAAAGGAAGAAACCTCATAGAGTTTGCTGAACGCTTCAAAACTGACGAAGATTGTATAGAATACCT